>JBEPXC010000005.1:0-50471 GCA_041642035.1 Sphingobacteriia bacterium | reverse complement strand
ATCTGCATGGCACTGGCGTTGGGTATATTAATTTCTACCATGGCGCAGTCGCAACAGGTAGCCATGTTCATCTCCATGTTTGCCCTGATGCTGCCCACGATACTGCTTTCAGGCTTTATCTTTCCGGTAGAGAACATGCCTGTGTTGCTGCAATGGATATCGCACATCATACCGGCAAAGTATTATATCATCATCGTAAAGAACATCATGCTCAAGGGAGCGGGATTTGCCTTTGTGTGGAAAGAAACCCTGATTCTGATGGGTATGTTGACCTTTTTCATCATCCTCAGTGTAAAGAAATTTAAATTAAGACTGGAGTAGGCTATGAGAGTAATATTGTTTATCCTGCAAAAGGAGTTCATACAGATTTTCCGCAATAAGACCATGTTACCGCTGATCTTTATACTGCCTGTAGTACAGCTGCTGATACTGGTAAATGCCGCCACTTTTGAGCTAAAAAACATCGATATGGTAGTCATCAACCAGGACATGAGCAGCACTTCAAGGGAGTTGGTGTCAAGGTTTGAGGGCTCATCATTTTTTAATGTCAGCCATGGCTTATCGGTTGAAAAAGCCCATGAGGCGATGCTCAACAATGAGGCAGATGTCATCCTGATTATTCCGGTCAGTTTCGAAAGGGAGCTTTTACGCGAAAACCAGGGCTCCATCCAGTTTCTCATCAATGCCATCGATGGGATGTCGGCGGGCCTGGTTAACGTATACGCGGGCAGCATTGTAAATGAATTTCATCAGGACCTTCTGGTAGAATGGCTGGATGCAAAATCAAATGTAGTCTCTCTGCCCATTGATGTTTCGCAGCGCTTTTGGTATAATCCAAACTTAGAATACTCCATTTATATGCTGCCAGGCATCCTGGTCATCCTGGTTACCATCATCGGCATGTTTCTTACCGCCATCAATATCGTACGCGAAAAAGAACAGGGCACCATTGAGCAGATCAATGTTACTCCCATACTCAAGTACCAGTTTATCATCGGCAAGCTTATTCCCTTTATGGTCATCGCCTTGTTTGAGCTGGCCTTTGGACTGACCATAGGGAGGCTTTTCTTTGATCTTCCCATGCTGGGTAGCTTGTGGTTATTGCTGTTGGTGGCCGTGGTGTATCTGATGGTTGCCCTGGGCCTGGGCTTACTGCTTTCGGCTGTATCCTCCACCCAGCAGCAGGTTATGTTTACCATTTTTTTCTTCCTGTTGATGTTTATCCTGATGAGCGGTATTTTCACACCGGTAGAGAGTATGCCCCCCTGGGCACAAAAGCTAAACATCATCAATCCTTTTACCTATTTCATGCAGGCTCTACGCATGATATTGCTCAAGGGGTCAGAATTTAAAGATGTACTGCAGGAGCTGGTGCCTCTGAGCATTTATGCGGTTATAGCGCTGAGCTTTGCTGTGTGGAGGTATCGGAAGACGGCGTAAGCTCGAAATTGGAAGCTGGAAACTGGAAGGAAGAGAAGACTTTCCATCGTCTGACAGGTAAAGCCCTGTCCCTAAAGGTTACGCTTTTATAAAGCATCCAAGTCGTTTAAGCCCGGCCCACTGACCGGAGAGCATTCCGGATGACCATCTAATATTAACTTGAGACGCGCCGACATGCGCGTCTCTACAATTGATGCTCTGTATAAAGGAGACGCGCCAATATGCGCGTCTTTACTGCTGATATCAGGATCACCCTTATTAATCATAAAATGTTGGAACATCCCGTAAAGACGTGCTTTCCGGCACGTCTCTGTTGCTGTTCTAAAGGATAGTAGAAACGCGCATATCGGCGCGTCTTAGGATTGAAGAAAACGCAAAAGGGGTTTGGCGACGCATCACGCCGCCAAACCCCTTAAGTAGTACTTTGCTGTTATTCCATCAGCTCATATCCCGAATCAATTCCTTTTTCGATAAAGGGTAATCCTTCCTCCAACCAACGGGGGGCAGGCTCATCTTTAAGAAAGTGATCGAAAAACTGATACATCCGTACCGAGAGGTCAACACGTGCAGGCCATTCCTTAAGGTTATGGGCTTCCTTGTTGTACACCAGCATCCAGGCGGGTTTATCGAGTCGGCGCAGGGCATTAAACAATTCGATACTCTGGTACCATGGCACCGCCCCATCATCATCATTGGCCATAATCAGCAGTGGGGTTTGGATATCGGGGGCAAAAAACACGGGTGAGTTTTCGATATAATGAAAGGGCTTTTCCCATAAGGTGCCCCCAATACGACTTTGTGTTTTTTCATATTGAAACTGCCTTACCATTCCCGATGCCCAGCGAATGCCTCCATAGGCACTCACCATATTACTTACAGGAGCACCTGCCATGGCAGCCCTAAACATATTGGTCTTGGTAACCAGGTAGGCGATCTGATATCCGCCCCAGCTTTGCCCCTGCAAGGCCATACGATCCCTGTTGATAAAGGGATAGCGTTCGGCCATGGTATAGGTTCCGCTCACGATGGCATTATAGGCGCTATGTCCTGGAAATCCAATCTCATAAGTTATATCGGGCATAAAAACGATATAGCCGTTGCTGGTGCAATAGGCAGGATTGATGATGGATCGGCTGGGAGAGGGAATGGAGTGCCGGTGCAGGTTATCAGATGTTCTTTCGTAAAAGTAAACGATCATCGGATACTTTTTCTGCGGGTCAAAATTTTCGGGCAGGTATAGTAAGCCCTGGAGTTTCTTGTTGTTGAAGTCGTGCCATTCTACCAGCTCCACATTACCCCACAGATACTCTTCTTTCCAGTCATTGGCCTGTGAGAGCTTATTTTGGTCCGAAAAATCCGTGTCGCTGCTCCACAGGTCGGGATAATCGTTAAAGGTTCCCCTTCTCCAGATAAATACATCTTCCTCTTTGGCTTTTTGCAGCTGTGATAAGGCAGCATCTTCCATCACCAGGTTGGTGAGAGAGAGATTTTTCATGTCAAGAGTGTAATAACCTGACTGTTTGCTGGTTTCATTAAAAGCACTGAGTACAATCTCCTTAGAAGAAACATGATACTGATCCGAGTGCAACATCTCATGACGAAGTCGTATGTTATTTTCACGTCCGTAGCCGCCGGTTATATTAACGGCTGGTTTTTTTCCTGAGGGGTCCATCTTCCAAAGATCATACCGGTCGTATATCAGCACAAACTTGTCGTTTTCTGCCCACCCGGCAATTCCATAAGCATAGGCATCTGCAGGCACATCGTTCTCTTCATCGTAGAAGGCGACCTTTAAGCCTGCTGTCAGGTTATGTCTGGAACCATCTTTTGTTGAATAGCAGAACCAGGCCTTTTGATCAGGGTCGTAAGCGGTAATATAATTCCCGTATAAAGATAAACTTACGCTGGATTTTGCTTCAGAAATGAGTGGTTTTTTGGTGCCGGTTTTTACATCCACAAGGAATATGTCGCGGGCTCTGCGCCCGGTCCATGAAGATTCACGCTGGTACTCCAGGTCGGAAAAACCCATCACCACGGGAGCCAAACCAAAACGATCCCTGTTGATATCGGGCATCTCTTCATCAGCCAAGGGCACCATAGCACCGGTTTCCAGGTGAAAAACGGTGAGATAATTTTCTTCCTTAATTCGCTTGTTACTTACCTCTTGCTGGGTTTGAAGCAGAGGGTCCTGCCAGTGCCATACATCCAGGCTGTATTTTTCTTCATCAAGCAGGGTGTCTTTAGGTTCTTCTTCAGGTTTTGCAGCAATACCAAAGAAAAGCCTGCTGTTGTCGTCCGAAAACTCAGGAGCCCGGTATTCACTTACGGCAAATCCTTGCGGCATATTTTCCTCATCTGCACTGATGTGATGGGTTTCAGGTCTGCGACCCATGGCATGAACGAACAGATCGTATACTTTCACCTTGGTGGTATCGGCAGAAAACAACCAGGATAGAACCACTCCGTCTTTGCTTACCACCAAATGTTTGAAATCGCCTACAGCAGAGTCGATCAGCAGCAGACGCTGGGAGGAAGTATCAAAGCTGAAAACCTTCTTCATTTTCAGACTATCTTCTTCGCTTTCCTGCTCCTGCACAAAAACGATGGTTTTTCCGTTTTCGGAGATTTGATAAATGGGTACATTGTCATAAGTAATGCTCTCAGACAGGACCGGATTGTGAATAAGCAACTGCTTAAAAGTCTCCTCTTTTTTTTCTTCTTTTATCTCTTCGGTGGTTTCTTCTTCGGAAAGCGGAATGGAATCTGTAGCAGCATCATTACGGGCAGTTTCGTCAGCATCCTTATTTTTCTTCTTTTCCAGTAAAAAAGCCAGCCAATCAGAAGACTCTTTAGGCAACTGATAGGAAAGGACATCAGCAAATTTATCTATATTTTGGCTCTTAAAAATAAAGATGCCTAAAGAATCCTTTGGCATCTGGTCAGATTTCTTCTTCTCAACCTTAGCTTGCCTTACCACATCGCGTGGAGGGTTGATATGAAAAACAGTAAAATCGCCACCGGGAGAAAAGGCGGCCCGGGAAGCCCTTGGCACAACTACTTGTTCATCGTTTTGGAGGTGTCTGATAAAAAGACTTCCATCCATACGTTGGGGATTCAACAGGTACAAAGCGCGTGTACCGTCGGCTGAAATTTCAACACCCGTGAGGTTTTCCCACTTATCATAATCATCATGCGATAGCTTTCTCTTCTCTTGTGAAAAAGAAGGTAAAGAAAGGACAGCAAAACAAAGGGCAATAATTAAACTACTTCTCATTTTAGGGAGGTTAAATGAACTTTTAATTTTTGCCCGAAAATAAAGAAATAATTCTATAATACCGCAAGTAAATCAAGGTTTTTTTCAAAAATTCAGGGGAGCATATTCTTAAACTCCTCGTATCTTTCCTCAAAGAGGTTACCGGGTTTACCACCCAGGGATTGATGATACTCGTAGACGGCTTCTATTCTATCTTCGTCGGGGGGATGGGTGCTAAAATAAACCATCCAGTCGGGGTTGGACTCAGCATCCATCTTCTGAAAGAAGTAAGCCACCCCTCTGGCATCAATCTCGGTAGGATATAAATATTTGACAGCAAATTCATCCGATTCATACTCATCCTGCCTGCTGAAAGCAAGGGCAGTGGTGGTGAGGGTTAAATCGGCAAGGATTTGCTGAATCAAACTGGGATTATTGCCCAGCAGCAGCGAGGCAACAATCTGAAAGCCATACAACTTGGTGAGACGATTGGTAGAATGCCGGCGATCGGCATGCCCAATTTCGTGAGCCATAACACCTGCAAAGGAAGCTTCGTTGTCCAGAAACTTGATAAGACCGGTATAGTAAAAAGTATTTCCTCCCGGCACGGCAAATGCGTTGAAGACATCCTTGTCGACAAGATAAACATTCCATTCGAAACGATCCTGATAACGAATCTCATCGGATTGAAGGATTTCATTTTTGATGCCATTGACATAGGCATAAGCCTCTGGATATTGGGCAGGATCCATAATAGGATATTCTTCAGGATTGTTAAGTATCTCTGCGGTAATTTCTTCCCCAAGAGCAATATCATCTTCTACAGTAAAGAAATTTACCTTACCATCATCACAAGAGATAAGTAAAATGCTTAAAAGGACAATAAAAGAGATATGTCTGAATTTAAAAAAGGTATACATATAGATATAATTAATGACCATAACGGATTATAAGGTATTTATACATTAACAACATATCGGGTGTTGATGTTTCTGCAGAAGTATCATGTGATGGTAAAAACATGTTAATCTTCAGAAAACTCAATGAGTAGTTTTCGATAGACATTAAAGACATTGGAACGGGAAACGAATCCGACATATTTACCCTCTTCTACAACAGGCAGGTTCCATAGGCCTGAATCGCGAAATTTCTTCATCACGGTATCCATGCTATCCTGCAGGTGCACTTTTTTGCGGGGAATAATCATAAGATCCCGCACCCTGAGCTTATCGTATTTTTCCCGGTCGAACATGATTTCACGAATCTCATCCAGAGGAACAAGCCCAAGAAAAAAATTGTCCTTGTCAATAACAGGAAAGATATTACGGTTTGATTTGGCAATGATTTTAACCAGTTCACCAAGGGTACGATCAGGGAAAACGGCACTAAAATTGGTCTCAACTACATTTTCTACTCTCAATAAGGTCAGCACGGCCTGATCTTTATGGTGGGTAATCAGTTCTCCTCTCTCGGCCAGTTTTTTGGTATACAGCGAATGGGGTTCAAAGTAGCGTACGGTAAGAAAAGAGATCGATGCGGTAATGATTAGCGGCACAAACAACTGATATCCGCCGGTGATTTCTGCAATAAGAAAGATGGCTGTAAGGGGTGCATGGATAACTCCGGCTATCAGACCAGCCATACCTACCAAGGCAAAGTTGTACTCTGAGATCTTAAACCACTGGGTGGAATTGATCACCCGGGCAAAGATAAAACCCATAATCCCACCCATAAACAAACTCGGAGCAAACACCCCTCCTACTCCACCACTGCTCGTGGTAAGAGATGTGGCTACTGCTTTAAACAGAAGCACCATTACCAGAAAGCCAATAAATAGAAATTCGGAATCTTCCACAAAAATACCCCAGATGCTCTCATTAAGTAGGTTTTCGGCCTGACCCGAAAGCATGGAGCGCATAGTAATGTACCCTTCACCAAATAGTGGGGGAAAGAGAAAGATTAAAATTCCAAGTATTCCTCCTCCAATCAAAACCCGCCGATACGGCTTTTCAATCTTTTTGATGCTTTGCTCTACTTTATTATTCATCCAGAAGAAATAAAGCGAAACAATCCCTGCCACAATACCCAGCAAAATATAAAAAGGGAAATGGGAAAAGGTAAATGGGTCTTTCAGGGTAAAATAAAATTCAACCTGCTCGCCGATAATCAAAGAAGAAACCAATGTAGCCGTAACAGCGGCAATAAGCAACGGAATAATGGAAGCCATGGTTAGGTCGAGCATTAACACTTCAAGGGCAAAGATTAACCCGGCAATAGGAGCTTTAAAGATCGCGGCAATGGCAGCAGCAGCTCCACAACCCACCAGCAGGGTGGTGCGTTTGAAACCCATCTTTGATTTTCGGGCAATATTGCTGCCAATAGCAGCACCGGTGGCTACGATGGGAGCCTCCATACCTACGGACCCACCGAAGCCGGCTGTTATAGTACAGGCTACCATTGACGACCACATATTATGTGCCTTCATTACGGCCTTGTTGCGCGAGATGGCATACAATATGCGGGATATTCCATGCCCGATATTATCCTTAACAAAAATACGAACATACAATACAGTAAGGAAAATTCCTATCACCGGAAAAACCAGCATCAAGAGATTCTCAGCGGGTCTGATGCTGCGCACCCATGCCTCGACAAAGTGAACCGATGTTTTAAGAATAACGGCGGCCATGGCACCCGCTATTCCAATTATCACCGCCAACACCAGCAAGAAATGCCTGTCATCCAGATATTTGCTTCTCCAAACCAGGATATGATCCAATCTACTCCTGTCTTGTTTGTCCATAGAAATAACTTAATTCAATCCTCAGGGTCAATTAATGGGTTTTGTATAATAAAACCAAAAACAGCGCAAAGATCATAAAAAAAGCTGATAAAAAAGGGGGAAAACGGCATTTAAAATGAATTGATTTTGCATTGATTACATCAATATATTATGGCCTGTTAAACACATATTGCAGCAGATTGGCCCCCATACGTAGTGCCTTCAGACGAACCTCAGGGGGGTTATTGTGGACACTGGGATCTTCCCAGCCATTGCCCAGGTCGGTCTCATAGGTATAATACAGCACCAGGCGACCTTCGTAAAATATTCCAAATCCTTGTGAGGGCTTGCTATCGTGCTCATGAATTTTGGGTGGCCCCTGCGGAAAGGAAAACGTTTGATGATATATAGGATGCGACCAGGGAATCTCTATGAGTTCAACATCAGGAAAAACCTTTGCAATCTCGCGCCGGAAATACGCATCAATGCCATAATTGTCATCCACATGCAGAAACCCTCCACCCACAAGATAATTGCGCAAATTCTGCGCTTCCTGAGCAGACAAAACCACGTTGCCGTGTCCGGTCATGTAAACATACGGGTAATTGAAAAGATTGGCACTGCCCACCTCTACGGTGGCTATATTGGAGCTGATGGTGGTTCCTGTTTCACGATTGGTAAAGGTTACCAGATTGGGCAGTGCCGTAGGATTGGCATACCAGTCGCCACCACCGCGGTATTTCAGGGTAGCGATCTGGTAGTTTTGCGAATACAAAGCGATACTGCAAAACAGCACGATCAGGAATAAAAATCTTTTTAAAAGCATAGGCGGAGAATAAATTATAGCTTTATACTATTCAAATATAACGAACAATACCGGATTTAGGAAATACGGTTTCATCCTATTTCCCTGTTCTTGAAGTTGACACCCATACATGCCACCAGGGCAGCGGTCTCCGTACGTAAACGATATTCACCAAGAGAAATTGCAAGCGAACCCCTGGCCTGAGCCTGTTCAATTTCGACCTGACTGAAATCGCCTTCGGGTCCAATCATAATGATGGCGTTGGTGCCGGCAGGATAGATTTCCTGAAGGGAGGCTTTTTCTCCTTCGGCGCAATGAGCCATGTAAACAAGCTCCTCTTCAGGAATCTGTTTTACAAACTCCCTGAATTTTACTGCTGGATTCAAAACAGGCAGATAAACTCTCTGGGACTGCTTCATAGCGGCGAGCAGAATTTTCTGTAATCGTTCAGGCTTTATTACGGTACGTTCGGAGTGTTCACATATCAGGGGAGTGATTTCTTCCACACCACATTCAGTAGCTTTTTCTAAAAACCATTCAAAACGGTCGATGCTTTTGGTTGGTGCCACAACCATATGTAGACGAAAAGAGCGTTGGAGTTTGCTTTGCCTGTGTAAAATAGTTGCTGTAGTGCCTTTAGGGTTCACATCAAGCAAAGTAGCTTTAGCAAAGGTGCCTATTCCGTTGGTAACACCGATTTCCTGCCCGGGCCGCAATCGCAACACCCTGGCACAGTGTGATGATTCCTCCTGCGACAGGGTTATAATATCAGAAAGGAGGTTAGGTTCGAAAAATATATGCATGCCAGCAAAATTAATACAGTTAACACTCAAATACAAAGTTAGGGTTAAGATTAATCCCTATCATCAATAATTATACAATTCATTGCGTATATTTTTCAAAAAGAAGCAATTCCGGAAAGTAGCATAAAACTGTAAAGCAAAGATAACCTTTCAGAATAATGCAGCAGGCAGGATAATACACCTCTATGACTCCAGGCATCCACGCTTGTCAAAAATAACCCGGTGATTTCTGGTCTGTGAAGAATAATTGCAGTACATTCGTGCTAAAGGTGCCCAAACAACAACCGTGGGATTACATGCAGAAACTATTCTCTATACTCAATCATCGTGATTTTGTCCTTAGCCTTGCCCTGGTGGTAGGGCTTATTTTAGGTGAACATACTCGTCCGCTGGCCCAAATCTCGGTCATCACGCTTGCATTGGTTATGGTTTTTGCCACCACAGGATTTAGTTTCAAGAGCTGGTATCCTGCCCAAAATGCCATCCGGCCCCTTGCCATTTCTACCCTGCTGAATTTTGTGATTTTTGGCATGGTACTTATCGGGCTATCGTGGTTGTTTTTCTCCAGCAATCCCGGGCATGAGTACTTCCCCTACTTTGTGGGCTTTGTGCTGGTTGCTGCTGCTCCGCCGGGTCCTTCGGTAATACCCTTTGCGGCCATTCTGAAAGGCGATAATACCTTTAGTGTTACGGGTGTGTTTGGCTTACATTTCATTGCTATGGTGCTCACCCCTTTGATCCTGCTGTTGTTCTTGGGCAAATCGCTCATTAATGCCGGTGCCATCTTCACCATCATGGTGAAACTGATCGTCATACCTCTCATCATCAGCCGCTTTCTGCGTCACCCAAAAGTATTGCCCACAGTAGAGAAGCATCGCGATACCATTATTAAATGGGGATTCTTCCTGGTGATCGTGCCGATAATGGGTATGAGCAGCTCGGTGTTTTTTTCTGAACCAGGACCGGTGTTCATCATGTCGCTGATACTGGTGATCGCCATGTACATCCTTGGCTTTGCCAACCATATGCTGATGGATAAAATGGGTATAAAGCGCCCAACCATTATAAGCAGTACCCTGATGATGACAACCAAAAGCAGTGCTTTCTCGGCGGTGGCAGCGTTTACTTTTTTTCAGGGAGAAGCTATGGTAGCCCTACCCTCGGCGGTGGTAAGTGTATTTGTTACCTTGTTTATTATTGTCTACCCGTGGTTTCTGAAGTGGTATGAGGGGCGAAAACCATGACCATTCGAATTAGCTGTATTGCGGATTATTGTTCTATCTCACAATACTGGCGGTAGCAAGCCAGCAGTTGTTGAAATACTTCGTATTGATTGTTCTCCACGATAAACTCATCAGATATATTACAGAAGCGCAGGAATTTATAAATCTCTGCTTCTTCTTTCAAATCGGTATAGCGTCTTATGGTTTCAACATTTACCACCCTCGATGCTTTTCGATGTAACTCTTCCTTTTCAAGCACCTCTTTATATTTGCGCAATTCTTTGCCTCTCTTACTAAACTGATCATAAAGAGCTGTAATGGGCCCATCAATACGAATACCAACACCCTCGCCGGGATCTGGCATATAGGTTATTTTGGGCATGTTTAACTCTATTGCTGTATCTTCATCTTTAAAATTCAGAAAAGCATATTTGAAATCGGTAAAGGTGGCATAAGGACGAATTTCTACCACCGGCAAATCATAGGACTTGTTTTCCAGGGCAACAAGAGCCAGATGATTATCATTATATAACTCATTATCCACCATCAGTGTATCGTTATGATAGCCCAAGGCAGTAAACAATATCTGATCCCCCGATTTGACCGGCATCAGGAACGATCCTATGGCATCAGAACTGGTACCCCGTCCGTTCTGAAGGTTTATTATATGAACATTGGGTATTCCGGTGGTATCAGATTGATTAACCACCATCCCCTTCAGCATTTTTCCTTCCGGCACTTCCTGAGCCTTGAGGGGTGAAGAAAGTATAGCACAGATAACCAGCAACCATAGCAATTGGCCACGGGCTGATTCTATAATTGATTTAATAATCCTGAAATAAACGCCCATAAATACCATATTGAGGGAAAATATTATTGAGAGTAACGACTCTTGCATTTTTGACCGGGAAAACTACAACAACACTAGTCTAACGCAAAATCAATCAGAGTGTTTTATATCGTGAGAGAAAACCTGGATAAGACCTGGAATTAATATCAGACGAATGCGCTGAAAGAAATGTTACAGGCATATACCTATAAGATATGATAAACTTCATGAAGCCGAAAGCCATTCATTAAAACCTGTAAATTCCATGCCAATATGCTAATCCTAATTACATCCAGAATATACAGAGGGTTTAGGTTGCGGCATCCTTTGCCTGCAAATGCTTTTTTCTTCTTGCTGTTTCCCTTCACTTTTCGTATCTTTAATACTAATAATGATCACTTATAATCAACTATGTTTTTATTTAATAGACTGAGAAAAGAACAATTGCTGCCTCGCCTTGCAGCAGAGATTTCCAAATGTCATACCTGTGGCAGTGCCTGCGACCGCCACTACAATTGTGCCTGGGATCTCTCCCACAAGCTTTTTATCCAGTGTCTGGAATGCAGGGAGAAATTCTCCGGTTGCTGTAGCGAAGATTGCACTCACAGCTATCTCACAAGGTCTGTTCAACAACCCTCCAAAGCTCCTTTCCTGCATGCCTGATCGTAAACCCGCATTCTGGCATCAGTCCAGGCAGCCCCTGTTGATACTTGCCCCCATGGAAGATGTAACAGATACTGCTTTCCGTGAATTGATCATAAGTATATCTCAGCCCGGCAAACTTAATGTACTCTATACCGAGTTCACTTCAACCGATGGCTTGTGTCACCCGGTAGGAAGAGCAAAAGTAGAACACCGCCTGAAGGTATCGGAAAGCGAACGCCGACTGTTGAAGAAGCATGACATAAAAATTGTGGCTCAGCTATGGGGCAATAAGCCGGAGAAGTTTTCAGAAGCCATAAAATATATTGAAGATCACTTTGATTACGATGGCATTGATATTAATATGGGCTGCCCCGTGCGAAATGTGGTGGCCCATGGCAGTTGCTCAGCCCTGATCGACAATGCCAATCTGGCAGCTGAAATTATTGATGCTTCACGTCAGGCAACACAACTGCCATTGAGTGTGAAAACCAGGCTTGGCGTAAAAGAAATCGACACCGGACGATGGATATCTTTTCTGTTGCAGCAACCCATCGACGCTATAATATTGCATGGCAGGACTCAGAAACAGATGTCGAATGGCGAGGCCAACTGGGATGAGATAGGACATGCAGTCACCTTGCGCAATCAGTTGGCTCCCCATATCCGGATTATTGGCAATGGCGACGTGACCAGCGTTGAAGATGCGCATTCAAGAATTGCTCGTTACCAGACCGATGGTGCAATGATTGGACGTGGCATTTTTCATAATCCCTGGTTGTTTCATCCACAGAAGAATATTTTTATACAAGACAGGATTTCCACTTTACTTCAGCATCTCAGTCTCTTTGAAAGCAATTGGGGGGAGCACAAGAACTTTGCAATCCTCAGGAGATTTTTTAAGATTTATCTGAATGGTTTTGATGGTGCATCTGCTCTAAGAGCGCAAATGATGAAAGCGAATCACTTTGTTGAGGCCCGGAAGCTTATGAAAGATTTTATAAATGCTTCGCCAATTTTCCTTCATCAGGTTAGTTAAAGAAGAGGCTTATTACATCACTATGAAATAATGTTAGGTATGAAGTATTCACCCAGGCCTAAATAGCCAAGTCCTGGATGACTTACATGAAAAATAAAGCTCAACATCTCCAAAAGTAAATTATTGTCTGCCGTAAGGGTAATTCTGTTGGAAAGAAAAACAAAATCAATTTCCCCTGAGATCGTCAAGACCAATAGTAAATATGAGTGCCTTTATCTTTCGTTTAGCAAGAACATCTTTGACGGGTAACAAAGGAATAAAAAAGCACAATCTTATAAATGGATCTTCAAAATAAGCGATTAATCCCGTGGTTTTGTTTCATGTTCTGTGATGGTTAAAACCCCATTAATGTATTCTTCCTGGTTCTGACTACCAATCCATATATCAAACTGCCCTTCTTCATATTCACCCAACAAGATCATAGGATTTAAGGTATTGCTGTGCGCATCATCATTGCATATCCATGATCCATCGGGGGCATTTATAATCAACATAGCATTTTCACCCTGATTATCTGCTTCAAAATAAACGCTCAACTGTTGTGTTGTACCGGTCCAGTTCAATCTGTAATCGGGGGCTGTAGAGGCAAATCCTGAGCAATCTTCTCCAATGTTGATGCTTCTCACATCCACTTCGCCTCCGGTTTGCCCACTGAGGGTAAAAGGATTAGGCGTAAAGCCGGTATTGAATGTCATGGAAGCAAAATAGGGTTCAAGATTAAAATCGAGCTTAACCTCAATTTTCTTATCGGTGACAACAGGGGTATTTCTACTGCTGATGGTTAGATTTCCTTCCAGGTATTCCCCTTCATTAAAACTACCTACCCAGACATCATATTGTCCATGAGGGGGATTCTCTATCAGAATGGCAGGATGTAATATCCCTTCACTGGCATCATCGTTACAGACCCATTCTCCATCGGGCAGGTTTACCAGCAACGTAGCATCTTCATCGCTGGCCTTGGCTTCAAATTTAAAGTAAAGTGCGGGAACCTGACCTTTATATTGAATCCGATAATCCGGAGCACTTGACACAAAGCCATTGCAGTCTCCACCGATGTACCCGGTGTTTATTTCACCGCCGGAAGTTATATCAATTTGAATTGGAGCATTGGTAATATCTTCCACTACTTGCTCACCGTAGGTAGGCTCCAGATCAAAATCTACCCGATCTACCTGTCCTCCTTTTTTTCCCGAGGCATCAAATTCATCCCATCGTTGCAGCAAATCTCCGGCTTCTATAATGGCATCGACCATGGGAATGGCAAGAATATTACCCAATCGTCCACCTGTTTCAGCTTCTGTCCTAACATAGGTAGGTAACCCTATTACTTTCCCACTTTCATTGATGGCAATGCCTCCACTATTGCCGGGAGACATTTCGGCAGTAGTGCGATACCAGACAGGAATTTCGTTTTCGGCGTACGTATCATATTTCAGCGATGAAATAATACCTTTAGTGTATACCAACTCATCGTCACCAATGCCGGGGTATCCCAATATGGCAATCTCATCCCCACGGCCAGGAATCTGTTCTGTTGTGGCGTATTCCAGCACCGGAAATCCGGTAAAAACATCTCCATATCCATTTCGGAGTTCTTCTGCTGTAACCTCCCTCCCTTCTAAATCGGTAGTAATTCTCAGAACAGCGAAATCATATTCCGGTGAATAAGACACCAGTTCGGCTTTAAACGTTGGCACTGCAGGCTGGTGAGGATTGCTTAGGATGGCAATGGTAAATTCATCGTAATTCTGTGCGACATGTCGGTTGGTATAGATCAAGCCCGAACCGTTGACTATACTTCCCGAGCCTTTTCCATCGGGAGCAATCACCTGAACAACCGCTCGGGAAATATTATTGATTTCATCCCTGGTTAATTTGTTTTGTGCTGTAAGTGTGGTGCCTGCAATTATCATCCAAAGCAATATCTGAAAAACATATCCTTTGAGGATTAATGGGAAGGCAATAAAAAGCTTAGTCGGAGTCATTTGATATGGGTTATATTTTGATAATATGCACGAACAAAGTTATGTCGTGTTTACAAATGATTGTTGCATGGATTGGAAGGGATCCATGCAACAATGCATTCGCTTTTAGTATGTATGATTAGAATTTCAGTGCTCGGTAACAACCAGTTTTCCTTCTATGAAATCCCCGTTGTTAAGACTACCTACCCAGATATCAAACTGGCCTTCTTCTTCACCACTCAGATGAAGCATGGGATTGAGGGTATCGGTGCTCTCATCATCATTGCAAAGCCAGCTTCCCGAGGGTGTATTTATAATCAGAATGGTGTCGTCTCCCTTATTGTTGGGTTCAAATCTTATTTTCAGGCTTGCAGTAGAACCAGTCCAGTTCAGTCTGAAATCAGGTGCTTCTGATGCATATCCCAGGCAATCTGATGAAATTGAAAGGGCTTTCACATCTACATCTCCACCGCTGGTACCGCTAATGGAAAAGGGATCTGGAGAGAACCCTTCCTTAAGACTGAAGGTGCTGTATTGAGGATCAAGGCTGTAGTCAAGCTTTGTAGAAGAATTTTCTGCTGTATATTCATCAAGATCAGCAATAAAAAGTGTTCCTTCAATATACTTGCCTTCTTCGTAACTACCTACCCAAATATCGTATTGACCACTGGATGGGTTTTCAATAAGAGCCAGAGGATTAATATTGCCTTCCTCCACATCATCATTACATATCCATGTTCCATCAGGTGTATTAACCAATATGGTGGCATCTTCAGTATCAGTACTGGGTGTGAAAAATATGGCCAGCTGGGTAGTGCTGCCCTCCCAATGAAGACGGAAATCGGGTCCTTCAGAAACATAGCCCGTGCAACCTGCCTGGTAACTGGCATTTATTTCACCTCCTGAAGTTATGGTCTGTTGATAAGGCTCTGCACCAAAGGAGTTATCCAGGGTGATTTCGCCATAGGTAGGATTAAGACTGTAATCCATTGTTGGAGTCGCTCCTTTTTTTTGAGCATGCACGCCCACAGAGAAGATGATTATCAGCAGCAAGGAAAGAAAAAAACGGGTGTGGGTATACTTTGTTAATGCTTTTCTGAGACTGTAATTTCTATTCATAATGCACAGGAGTTGGGTTATTATTGTTAATGATTTTTTAAATACCAGAATAAAGTTAACGAATTTTCAGAACAGGATTCCTATGTTCTTTAAATAATTAAAAGAAATTCAAAAGCATTTTAATATAACCCTCTAGCCAACAGCGTGAAATAGCATAAATAATTGTAAACAACTACTTATTGCCCAACACAGGATGATGCTAATTTTTTATTACACATTGTCTGGTGTGAATGACAAGTTTCAGTATTTTTGCCACCGCAATCATCAACCAAACATTATAAAACATTTGCTGATGACAAAAAACGGTGATCCAAAATTATATGCCCTTTTAGATGAACTGGGGATTGACTATAAATACCATGCCCATCCCCCTGCCCCAACCATAGAAGAGGCAGTAAAATACTGGAAAGATCTCGATGCTACCCACTGCAAGAATTTGTTTTTTCGCAACCACAAAGGCAACCGCCACTATCTTGTAGTTCTTGACCACAAACAGGATCTGAACATCAGAGACCTGGAACTACGTCTTAAACAGGGTAAGCTCTCCTTCGCCTCACCCGCACGTTTGATGAAGCATCTGGGCATAACACCCGGATCAGTGAGCCCTTTGGCACTGATTAACGATATCAACAATCATGTGCATGTTTTTCTGGACGAGAATCTGCAGCAAAGCACCACCATAAGCTTTCACCCGGGTATCAATACGGCATCCCTGATCATTACATATCATGACTTTATGAAATTCCTCGTTCACACAGGAAACAGCTGGGAGTATGTAAAGATGTATGACTAAGCTTAAAATGAATAATATGCAAGTACATTCATTTCAGAAGTACAACAAAATTAAATATAAACCACCCTACACAATACTGAATTTGCTAATTGTTTTTATTTACTTTAGCGCCCAAAAACAAGAATGATAACAATAGTTGCTATTATGTTTGCCGGTATGCTGGTGGGTTTCCTGTTGCGAAAGCGCAAATCTTTTTTCCGATTTAATGCCAAACTTACTCTGTGGATGATTTACCTTCTGCTTTTTTTTCTGGGTTTGGCTATAGGATACAACGAATACATCATGCTCAACCTGTCGTCTTTGGGCTTTACAGCCCTGATCATTACAATCTCTGCTTTGGCAGGAAGCATGCTCACCGCCTGGCTTCTGTGGAAATTTGTCTTTTCCGGAAAGGAGAATGCATTATGAAAGACAGCTTTATTATCTTGGGGTTTTTCGTTTTGGGAGTGGTGGCCGGTTATATTGGCTTAACTCCTTCCTGGCTTAATCCCGATGATTATAGCAGCTATGTGTTATACATCCTCATGTTTCTCATTGGCCTGGGTATTGGAGCCGACACCAAAGCCATGCGCACACTGGCTACTTTCAACCTGAAAATTGTCATGGTGCCCATCTCAACCATTATTGGCACATTACTAGGGGTATCGGCGATTAGTTTATTTGTAAAGGAATTCAATCTCGTGGAATTATTGGCAGTAGGCAGTGGATTTGGATACTACAGCCTGTCGAGTGTCATCATTTCAGAAATGCATTCTGCCGAACTGGGCGTGGTGGCTTTACTTTCTAATATAAGCCGTGAGGTGATTACGCTTTTGTTTGCCCCGGTCTTTGTAAAGGTATTTGGTAAACTGGCGCCAGTATCTTCGGGTGGGGCGACCAGCATGGATACCACCCTACCCATAATAAGCGCCACTTCAGGAAGAGAGTTTGCTATTATAGCCCTGTTTCATGGAATGGTTCTCACGATAGTTGTTCCGTTTCTGGTAGCCTTTTTCCTGTCAATTTAACCTTAATAAGCAACTGTTACGCTGATTGCCGGTTTTAAATATTTCTGCTTATCATCTCTGCTGTACAGTGACAACTGGCTATGCTTTTCCCACCCTCCTTTGGTATAAAGCCAGTAGTGGTAATCCGATTCTCTGGTTTCGATATAATTCAAAAACGGGGATTGCAATACTACCGTTTCCCCATCTGGTGTTTCAGCAAGCGATTCATTATCAGAATGTATCAATAATTCGAATCCAACAAATATCCCCTCCTCAGGAAACAGGAGATTGTAGGGTTCTAAATCGATCTTGAGCAACTGTTCTTTTCTGCTTGCGGTAATAATAATATTTTCGTGAATCAAATCCTCATAAGGCTCCTGATCTTCTGATGCACTAAAAAAACGCAATCTGAAGGTAGAGGGTAAAGCCCAACTTTTTACAAATAGACTTACCTCCTTAATCCTCACTGGTGACAAATAATTCTGATTAAAAGGGAAGAATACGGCTTCTATCGAAGGCTCCTTTGGCCTGTGTGGCAACCAATACGAATCGTTTTTTGTTAATCCGGAACTGTATGGAACAAAACAGTCTTTCTTTTTAAACTTGTTTAAGGTGATATTCTTTGTTGTCCTGTCATTATACTCAACACTGAACGTGTTTAATATCATCGATTGTCTTTGCAAGGCTATAATTCCTGAGCCCAGATCATTTACACAAATTCTCCTGGGTTGATAACCAACATGAGAAATAACCAATGTATCCCTAAGCAATGATTCTTCCAGACATAACTCAAATATACCCCCCAGGTCTGTTGAAGTACTCAATGTTTGATTAAGCACCATAACATTTGTAAAGGGGAGGGCCTCATGGGTAAAGGAATCAATTACTTTTTCCTTAACCCTAATCTCCTGGCAATATATCTGATTGGAGTAAAACAGCAATGCCGCAATAAAGAAAATATGTCTCATATAAGGATAACCAATAAAAATCAATAGCCTGAGTTATAAATTACCTGTTTCAAAATATTTATAAAATTCCTCTTCAACCATGGGGTTAAGGGTATAAATTCTTTCGTTTTTTTCATCCACTACAAATGGGGCGGCAGGTGCAATACCTTCATTGAGCTTATACCTGATTACCGGATGGGCTTCCCAATTATATACATGAACTTCTGTGTTATACCCCAGGCCTTCCCGATATTCCCCTAGGTTACAATTTCTGTACAGAGCATAGATATACTGGTCGGTAAGAAAGATATTCTCGTAATATGCCCAGGAGGACGATTCAAACTCATTGTTTCGAATCTCCGGCACTGCATAATCTCCCAACATGATCGTCCTCATTAAATTGCTCTTAGCATCATAGATATCAATGATTGGCAGATATACAAAGGACTTGACAAATAAAGATTGATCAGGTTTCATTTTCATTATTCCCTGTTTTATATGACTGATCATTTCAGGATTCTTATTGATAAAGGAGTTCACTTTAGTTCCGTAATCAACACAAAATTCCTTCCACTGAAGGTCATCTTTTGCTGCATCGTAAATAAAAAATTCGCCCCGGTCAGAGATTCCACTGCCTACGAATATGTCATCATGTAAAGCAAGAACATTAACACACATATCTGTTTCTACAGGCAAGCCGATCTCTTTAATAATTTGATATCCGGAATCGTTTAATGCAGCCTCAACATCAATAAGGCAAATATTGCGCTTATTCATCTGATAAACCCACACCCCTTTGGCATTCCCCTTCTCAACCTGACTCCAAAATAAAGGATCGAGGAGTTCATTTGGTCCCTTCCCTCCAATGCCGAAGCTCCCCCCGTATGTGAAAGAAGGCAGTTGATAAACATGAAAATGAGGACTGCTCTCCCAATCGCAAAAAATCAACATACTATCAGCAATACCCATCTGCATGGAATAGAAATCCTTGCGGATTTCCGGAATGGGAGAACCTTGCAGTGAGCGAGTCTCAGGAAAATCAACTATGATATGCAAAGAATCTCTTTGATGAATCTCTGAGCAACCCCCTGAAATTAATAGCAGGGAAAGTATGGCTATGAGAATATTTATTTTCATTTTAGGTTTCCTTTCCATCTAAATTACATATCCACAATCCTGCTATAAAGCTACATTAATTGCTTATTATATAACGACAATGCTGATGTAAATATTGTATGCTATAATCGAGAAATTCACCTTGATTTGCCTATGCCTCAATTACTAAATAAATGCATTTTAGCAAAACAGAAATAAGCTGAATAATCAAAAATAAAAGAACTGCATCCCATAAAGCTTTTCAATGACCAAAACCACCTATACCATCATAGATCTGGCAAAGATGCTGGGCATGTCGAAATCTACTGTTTCGCGCGCCTTAAGGGATCAGTATGATGTAAAGCCCGAAACCCGTCAGAAAGGACTGCAGCTGGCCAATAAACTGGATTTTAAAACCAACACCCTGGCAGCCAGCCTGCGGGAAAACAAAAGTTACATCATTAGGGTCATCAGGTCTCCTTCACTTACTACTATGGCACAACCCATTGATAAGATAGGGCGCACAACAGTAGAACTCCTGCTTGAACATCTTAAAAATCCCCAAGAGCCCCCACAACCGAAACAAGATCGTTTTGCCCACTGAACACATTATACGCAAGTCGACACGAAGAGGCTAACAAGACATGCATGAGAGGCATTATCCAACAGACATTCACTAATACAATACCTGTGGAACACGACCTAAATGCTTATCGGCAAAATCGAGATACTGCAGCCAGTCGTAAAGGATGATGTCGTGGCCACCACTGCGAATATGGTACCCTATGGTTCCATGCATCGGTTGATGCACCGGAGGCATTTTGGTAACTGGCAATCCCTGCAGTCCCAATAATTCATATACGGGACTTGCCTCCACGCATGAGAGGAACTCGCCTCTCTGATCGGCCCAGTTATCATCAACAGCACTTGCCACATAAAGGGGCCGTGGTGCTATTAATGCCAGCAGCTGGTGCTGGTCGACAGGCAGCAGATGTTCTTTACGGTTATACCGCTTAAAATTGCCCGCAAACCAATGAGGAAAGCGATAATTGATGCGACCCACCGTTTCTCCAATCTTCCTGCGCGAGAGCGCTGCACCAACACAACCCGAATTATTGGAGATTACCATGGCAAAACGCTCGTCGGTTGCTCCGGCCCATAAGGCAGCCTTGCCCAAACGCGAATGACCCATCACCATAACTTTGCTGGCATCTATCGATCCTTCGGCTTCCAGGTAATCCATCACCCTGCTCAGGCCCCAGGCCCAGGCCGCAACGCTTCCCCAGGATTTTCGTCTATGATTCTTGTCCATTAATCCATGTACACCATTTTTAAACCCATCATCAAAGTCTGGATCTATATCTCCATAATAAACCGTTGCCAGGCCATACCCCCTGGCTACAATTTCCTGTGCAGGCCAGCGGTAAGTGCGCAAGCCACGCGAATCGGACGAGGCCCTATTGTTGACAATAAAAAAATTATTATTGTTGTTGACCCAGGAATCGGTTATGCGTACATTGGTATCGGAGGTGGTGGTATGATTTCCATAAAAATTGCAACCCAGAAATAAGGGCACAGCATACTCCATTTTAGGCAGATGAAACAAAACATACATATCCAGCTCCCGCCCTTCATATTGTAAGCTTAGCTTCACTTCTTTTATTACCGCGGTGCCCTCAAAGGCGTTTTTATCTTCATAGATGGTGGTCGCCCGGGTAATTCCTTCCCAGGGGGGAGCCACTCCATACACTTTTTTTTCAAACAAATCAAGGATTTCGTTGCGACGTTGTGTCCATTCCGCAATGGTGTTCACGCTGCGGCCATTTTCAAATTCCAGGGGCTCAGGGAGTGGAAAACCAGGTATAAGTGATTCATCGTAGTTGGGCAAAAAAACCTTGTCCGGCATAGAGCAGAATGTTGTGGTAAAAGCGATGATTACTATGAGCCGTTTAGCTTTCATTGTTTTGTAGAATGATTTTCATGATTGAAGGCATAAATATAGCACCTTTCCTGATGAGTAGAGAGCCTGTTATGATAAATTTGGCTAATTTTCAGAAATACCGGCCAGGCATTCGTGTTTCGCGTTTGGCGTTTCGTGTTTAGCCCTTTGCGTGGGACCCTTGGGACGTATTGGGACAGCTATTCGTTAGGCGTTGCCGGTCCCCGTTACTCGTTACTCATTACCCATCATTCTTTTCCCGTTGCACGTGATGCGTCGGGAAGGTCCGTCTTTACTGGCTTTCCTGGGTATTAAAAAAAAAGAGATGCGCCGGAAAAAGACGCATCTCTACTTCGAACTTCCAGCTTCCAGCTGATTATTCTATCTCCACTTCTATCCACTGCGATCTGTCGGGATCAGCAGGTGTTTTCCATTCACGGGGTGGATTCTCTTCCAACTCTTTCAACAACACTTCTACGGCCTTTTCGAGCGAAGGATCTTTCCCGGCTGCAACCAGGTGGGGTTCATCATATACTTCAATATCCGGATATACTCCAACACCTTCAATTATCCACTCGCCTTCCTGGTTGTAGATACCAAAACGGGGAGCACCAATATATCCACCATCTATCAAGCGGGCATTACCGGTCATCCCTACCAGGCCACCCCAGGTGCGGGTACCGATGATGGTGCCCAGGTCTTTTTGGCGGAAGAAATAAGGCAGTGCATCGCCACCTGAAGAAGAATATTGGTTGATGAGCATGGCTTTTGGACCATCATGGGCTATGCCAGGGGTACGCATGGGTAATCGTCCCTGCATATGCCAGTATGCGTGTGTCTCACGGCTGAGCAATTCAATCATCCTGTCGGGGATAAACCCACCCCCATTGAAACGTTCATCAATAATCAGTGCATCTTTATCATGGAAGGCATACATGCCCCGGTTGAGCTCACGGTTGCCTTCTACAGCGGTATTGGGAACATGGATATAACCGATGCGTCCGCCCGAGAGCTGGTCGACCATCCTACGTCGCTGATTTACCCAATCCAGGTATTTAAGTTCCAGCTCGCTGGTAATGGGTTGGATGGTATAGGTGCGTGCATTATCTCCGTCGGCTCCTGAAGCAACCGTGATGCGAGTAGCAACATTGGCGCGGTTTTCAAGGAAACGATAGGGGTTATCATCTGTAGTGACATTATTGCCTTCGATGGCAATCAGGTAATCACCCTCGTTAACATCTATACCCTGCATAGTCATGGGAGAGCGGCGTGAATTGTTCCAGTTTTCCCCTTCATAAATTTTACTGATGATAAAGCGGTTGCTGGATGCATCGACCGTAAGCTCGGCGCCCAGCAATCCATTTTCCCTACGTTCTACCCTTTCGAAATCACCATAGTCGATATAGGCATGGCCGGTATTGGTTTCACCCACCAGCTCACCAAACATATAGTCCAGGTCAAAACGATGGTTTACATAAGGCAGCAACTCGGAATATTTTTCATAAAATCCGTCCCAATCCACACCATGCAAATTGTTTACATAAAAGAAATCGCGATAGATGCGCCAACCGTCTCTGAATATCTGGGCCCACTCCTTTCGGGGCTCGATGCGCATATCCATATTTTCCAGGTTGAGCTTACCTTCTCCGGCACTTTGCCCGGGCTTAAGCTCCGCCACTGCATAATTGTTGCTGTGCGAATAGAGGAATTTCTTACCATCGGCCGAAACCATCGCATTGCGAATATCCTTCATAACGACTTCATTCTTTTCTTCCTTGTACTTGTAAAGGTTCATTCCTTCATCGTTAAAATAAACCAGGCCATCTTCTACCGCCTGCAGACCACGATAATTGCCTGAAGATAAAGGAAAGGAGAGAATGCGATGATCGGTGTTATTGACATCTATCACCACAACCTCTTTTTTATCGCTACTCTCTTCCTGCTCAACGCCGGCAGGTTCCACTGTTTCTTTACTCTTAAAGAGCCTGGGGCTCTCGTTGGTCAGGTGCAGGGCGTAAATGCGGGTAGCATTATTATACAGATAATTAAATTCGAAGGAAGAGAATTCCAGATTAAAGTCTCTGTTGGAGGTGAAGAACAGATAATTACCACACTGAGAAAACACCGGTTCACCATCATCAAAGATATCATCCGTCAGGTGATGATTCTGCTCACTTTCGATGTTGTATACCCACACCGAGCTTTGTCCGTTTTCATTGCTATTGGTATAAGTAATCCAACGCGAATCGGGAGAAAAGTTGTAGCTCAGGATTTCAAAGGTGCCGGGCTCATCTATAACACTAATGGCACCGCTGGCAACATTGATCAGTTGCAATTTCATACTCCGGTCAAAGAATACCAGGTATTTGCTGTCGGGCGACCATTTGGCCTGATATTTCCACCCCTGCGATCCACTGGTAATCCTGCGGGGCGTGGCGTCGAGCTTATTCTCCAACAGGTAGATCTCATATTCGTCGGTTTCATCGCTGTAATAAGCAATGGTTTTTCCATCGGGAGACCAAACGGGATATACAGCACGCACACCTTGCTGGTCGGTGAGATTATGAATGGTTCCTTCACCGGCCGGAACAGAGAATACATCTCCACGTGCACCAAAAAGCACCCGGTTGCCCGAGGGTGAAATGGCCATGCTGTGAATGTCTTTTTTCACATTCTTAAAATAAGGTAGTGCCAGCTGATTGTCATAACGAATATTTACCACTACCCGTTCTTCCTGGTTATTATCCAGATTAAGCTTAAAGAGCTGCCCCCCTACTTCATACACCAGTTGCCCGTTGGTGCCGCTGGGCCACATCACATCAAACTTATCGTGTGTGGTAAGCTGTACGGTTTCGCGTGTATTTACATCAAAGCTATGCACATTAAGCCACAGATCGCGATCGGAGGTAAAATAAATTTTGTCGCCATACCAGGTGGGGATATGATCGGTACCTACCCAGTCGGTAATTTTCTCAGAGCTATTGCTCTGCAGGTCATAAATGTGAATATCAGAGGCCCTGCCGCCTTTGTAGCGCTTCCAGGTACGGAATTCGCGGTCTATATGCACAAAAGCAAGTTTGGTATCATCGGGAGAGAGATCAGCGAAGCCGCCGTAGGGAATGGGTAGTTCTTCTTCCAGTCCACCCTCAAGGCTTGCCAGGTAATAGCGACCCATACGTTCGCCATATTCGGTCCTGTTGCCGCGAAAGAGGACCTTCTTACTATCGGCTGTCCATCCCAGAACAACATAGTCGAAACCACCACGCTGTGGCATGGGGCCTACATCATTATAGAATGTTAGTTGTTCAGGTGTACCGCCATCTGCAGGCATTACATACACTTGCCTGCTGCCACTGTATTCGGCAGAAAAAGCTATCCATTTTCCATCAGGAGAGATCTTGGGAAACAGTTCCAGACCAACATGCGAGGTAAGGCGGCGTGCATCACCTCCATCGGAGGGAACCGCCCAGATGTCACCGGCATAGACAAAGGCTATCAGATCGCCATTAATATCAGGGAAGCGCATCATCCGGGCATCTTCATAGGAAAAAGAAACCAGGGGAAGCAACATGCCCAGGAGTAAAATTTTAAAGCTTAAAAGAAATCTCTGCATAATTATTATGATTTAAGGGTTTGGAGAATTAAAATCATATACCTCACCACGATATCGCTGTGGCAATAATACTTTATTCGTCCAAAAGTACGAAAATCACCCTAAACAGTTGGTTGCTAAAAAAAGAAAAGCCTTTTTTAAATTTAATTAACTATGCATACTTCTTTTGGCGCATATTAATATCAGTGGGATCAAAATAAAACAAACCCTTCAAAAAACTTAACAGCTATGATTGTATAATACTAGAAGTCATTTTGCTGATCAAAAGGAAACATGTTTTGATCAGGTTCTTTTTTAGTAGGAATACCAAAGGTGTAGCGCAGGTTTATGCCAAAACGCTGGTTATCCATGTACCGTTGGCCCGAGGTAGTGATGCTTCCCTGGTTGAGTTCAAAGCCATTGACCATAGTACGCAGCACATCACGTGCACTTAAGCTCAGGGTAAGTTTCTTGTTGAAGAAAGTCTGGTTCAGCCCAAAATTGAGTTGTCCAAAGGTTTTAAGCTCATAAAAGTTCATCTGTCCGCTGGTCATCATAAAACCACTCATGGTGAGCCGCGTTTCCTTACCCAGCCGCAACATATGGAAGGTAAAAAACCGCCAGCTTCCACGGCTATATACCAGGGGTTCATTTTCATAAAACCCTTCATATTCGTTAAGATTGTATTGTGTACCTAAGGCAAAAAAATAGGTGCCTCCAGGGGGTATGGCACCCAGCAATCTGAAATAGGTCTCCTTATTTGCACCCAGGTTGTCGAAGGTACGCACGGCTACTCTCTTATCGCGGGCATCCCGGTACACCACTCCGGAAAAGATATCGCGGGTGTAATTGCGTCCTACCGCAAAGATGGGCATTTCATTAAAGCTGATGTTTATTTCTATGTTATCGCCAAACTGAGGCTTCAATCCGGGATTTCCAACCTCATACAAAAACTGATCAATATAATTGACCGAAGGATTCAGACTTTGATAACCCGGCCGGGTAATGGTTTTGCGATAGATCAGAAAGCTTCTCAATTCAAAGTCCGACACCTTAATCACAGGCCTGCTCAGATACACATACGGAAACCAATCCACCCTGTTGATAACAAAACTGGTGTCCATGGGGATGATCTGATTGCCTTTCATATAGGTATGCTCAATCCTAAGTCCGGTTTTCAGCAATACGTCCCAGCCCAACAAACGCGATGCCTGCAGGTAGGCGGCATTGATATTCTCCTGATAATTAAATGTATTGGTGCGAAAAGGATCATTCAGGGTATTTCCGTTGAGATTTATTTGGTATTGGGCATCGCTCTGATAATGCTGGTAACTGCTGTTTATGCCCGACTCAAGGTTTACCGAAAAGGGCATCTGATATGACAAATCCGATTGAAACTGCAGGTAATGCCGCTGCTGTTTGTTATCGCCTTCACCTCCTGCTAGGTAATTTCGGGGTTCCATGCCACTGGTCTGATACGCCTGAGCGGTATTGTTGCAAATAAAAGAATAACTAAACTGGGTATCTATTTCCGAACCTAATGTATCGAGCTTAAAATTGGCTCCTAAATCCTGCTGCACCAAAAAAAACTGCGAAGTGTTATCTATTGTATTCAGGGTCTTGCCAAAAATTGTTTCGTTGCCATCCATCAGCACATTTGTATTGTTGGATGAAGAACCAGGGAGGCTGCCATTGATACGTCCGTCGTAGGATAGATTCAGGCGGTTACCAACATCACTGTTTAGGCCATAACCCAGCAAAAGCTGGTGGCTTTGTCGCTGTGTACGGGCATCCTGGAATAGGGTGGTATCCTGCGCAAGAAAACGCGTTGAGTTGAGCTCCTCAAGCATATGGGTGTTGTTGTAGTTTAAATTGACATAACTTGTAGTCTTGTCGTTGCTGTTGTTGAGCGTAAAGCCCAGAAAGCGGTTGCCGTAAAAGCCCTGGTTCATCCCTCCGCTTACCGAACCAAAGCGACCAATTTTCACCCCTTTCTTAAGCACAATATTGATAATACCTCCCGAGCTTGATGCGGCATAGCGGGCTGAGGGGGTGCGGATTACTTCAATCTGCTGAACGCTATTGGGAGGCAAGCTGCGCAGGAGGGTATTTATATCCTGACTGCTCATCTTTTGTTCGCGCCCATTGATATATACAGCAGCAGGGCTGGCGGTGTTTAGAAAGATTCCTCCGTCCTGGTCAACAAACAAGCCCGGTGTACTCTCAAGTATCTCCAGAGTATTGGTGCTGATGCCTATCATAGGTTCGGGGTCTATAATCATCTTGTCATCTTCCTGTCTGATCAGGGGTCGACTGGCAGTAACAGTAACTTCACCCAGGGCAATCATATCATCAGCCAGCACAAGGCGGATGATGTTTTCTCCTTCCTTCATGTTCAATTGTTCTTCCAGGTTTCTGTAGCCTATATAGCTCACATTCACCAGATATTTACCCACCTGAATCCCGTTGAAAGCAGCCACACCAAACTGATTGGAAATCCCTGAGGTTCGCACAGAATCGCTTTGGCTGGTTAAATATACTGTTGCACCGGCAAGGGGAAGACCTTGTTTGTCCTGAATAAGTATTGCTACCGATTGTGCATACGATACGGTTAAGCTGGCAAAACCAGATAGCAAAAAAAACAACAATCTTAGTTTCAAAAGAATAGTTTTAAATGGATAAAACACGATAAAGCTATGCCCGCCCGGGCAGGAGATGCAAGAACGATTAGATAAAAACACTTTTTTTATTTCAATGTTGTGTCATGGTGTGGAATTATTTTAAGATGTACATATAGTTGAAGCATTTGGGATAAAAATACTGCTATGTAACAAAGGCTGAAAGCTGAAAGCTGGAAGCCGGAAGGAAGAGGAGTTGAAAGCCAATGAAAAAAACCAGCGCTGCACCCTTTAGTCATTAAACTTTTAGAAGCAATAATCACGAAACTATTTTTTTCATACTAATAGCTTTTTTTTTCAACTATTTTCACTTATTTCTTCCTCTTACATTGTTAACAACACTTGGCTTTTTAAAAAATAACAGCCTGCAATCTTAGATAAACGCATGTTTGAATGATTTCAACATTTGTTAAAAACGCTGTTGAAAATAGACGAACAAAAACTACGTTAAAAATCTGGTTTTCACCTTTTTAGTTTTGTATATTTGTAATAGCAGACGAGCGATAAAAGGTCGCTCCATAACGCAGCAAGACGGCAATAAAGATCTTAGCGGATTTTTCAATCCGTTCAAACAGATCTATAGATTTGGCTGCCGAAGGAGCCAAAGTGTGGTAACACTTTACAAAACGGTTGAAACCCGAAAGTGACTACCACTCATTATCCCAAAGATCGTCACACGTTCTTTATCGGAAATGAGTCGAAGGCGACAAAGTAATGATAAGACTATGTTTTCGTTATCCAATGGTTCGAAAGAACCCGGGGGAGGCGAAGAAGAAAGGCAGAACAGAGGTAGTAACACCCTGTATTTGCAACGAATGTTTTGATCTTGCTTTGTTTAAACCCAAAGGCCCGCGGGCCCTAAAAGTTTAGCCTTATCAACATGGATTCTGACCAGCTACATAAACTAACAAACTATTTTCCTCCGGGAAATCAATGCTGGAAGGAAAAGTAGCAGTAAAGTTTCCGCAATTGAAAAGGTCCTTTAACATGACACTTTGTCTGTGAAGAATACCTCCAGGTATTTTAGGCAGACGGCACAACAGCTTGCTTTAATTGGCAATCTACGCGTGTCCTGGGCTGTAGCAGAAGAATCTTCAAGATTTTTCTCTTTATGCCAACCACAATAACAGTAGTCTGCTACATAGGAAAATGAAATTTTTCCCATGTGAATGGGAGCAATTCGATAAGAATTGCTCCCATTACTGTTTTATATAGGCCCATACACTCCCTCTTTTATACGGTATGATCTGCTCCCGGCTAAGCTCTTTGTATGGCTGCTTTATCTTCTTCGAAGCAAGTCCGTATTTAAACCGTATTTAAACCGTATTTTTACGGTTTAAATACGGTTTAAATACGGACTTGGTAGGGATAAGGTAGGCTTATGTGATAGAGAAAGAATCCATTAAATAATTCCTTTGTTTCCTTATACTTGCTTATAAAAACAATTAATTTTGTTAAGACATAGCATCATCATTAATTTCACAACCCATTTACCTCATCATAAAAAAGAGCATCCATGACAACACAGCAAAAACTCGCAGAATTACGTTCACTCATGCAGCAGAAGGGATTTTCGGCTTATATCATCCCCGGCACCGATCCTCATCAAAGCGAATACCTGCCCCATCACTGGAAAACCCGCGAATGGTTTTCAGGATTTACCGGCTCCACGGGTACGCTAGTCGTTACAGCTGATTTTGCCGGCTTATGGACCGACTCACGCTATTTTATCCAGGCAGAAGAGGAGCTTAAGAACTCGGGCATAGAACTGGTTAAGCTCGTCATCCCTCACACTCCTGAATACCTGGATTGGCTGGCCGATACCTTATCGTCAGACAGCACGGTGGGCATCAACGGAGAAGTTTTTTCTCAATCGCTGGTAAACCTGATGAAGAAAAAATTCAAAGACAAATCCATCTCCATCAATTGTTCAGCCGATTTGCCCGGGATGATCTGGCAGGAAAGACCACCCATCAGCCAGAATCATGTATACGAACATGAAACAAAATTTGCAGGGAAAACCAGAAAACAAAAAATTGAACTGGTAAGAAAAGAAATGACCGAAGCAGGGTATGATTACCAACTGCTTACTTCTCTTGACGATATCGCCTGGCTATTCAACCTCAGAGGAAGTGATGTGGATTACAACCCGGTGTTTATTGCCTATGCCCTGGTAGGTCTTAGGGAAGTAACTTTGTTTATACATCCTGAAAAAATATTCGATGAGTTGCGTGATACGTTGGTATCGGAAGGCATTACCCTTGCACCCTACGAATCGGTTACCGACAGGCTGGCGGCCCTTTCGGCAGACGAGACTATACTGTATGCAGCTGCCAAAACATCCCATCATGTGTTTCTGAGCATTCCGGCTCATGCCCACAAAATTGACGACATCAGCATACCTACGATTTTAAAGGCCTGCAAAGATGAAGCAGAGGTGAAGCAAATCCGCAATGCACTCATCAAGGATGGGGTTGCCTTGGTAAAATTCTTCCGCTGGCTGGAAAAGGACATTCACTCCTCAGAGATTACCGAAATTACCATCGACGAGAAAATCACTGCATTCAGAGCCGAACAGCAGGGATATATTGGCAATAGCTTTTCTACCATCGCCGGATACCAGGATCATGGTGCTATTATCCACTACAGCGCCACCCCTGAAACAGCCTATACACTTAAACCTGAAGGCATACTCTTGCTCGACTCGGGCGGTCAATACGTTGATGGCACTACCGATATTACCCGTACCATAAGTCTGGGAAAACCTACTGATGCTCAAATTACCGACTATACGCTGGTCTTAAAGGGACTCATCAAACTATCGATGGCCTATTTTCCAGAGGGCACCAAAGGCTATCATCTGGATGCACTGGCTCGTTGTCCACTATGGCAAAATGGCAAAAATTACGGACATGGCACAGGGCATGGTGTAGGTTATTTTCTCAATGTGCATGAAGGGCCACAGGGAATATCACCGAATCCGGCGGTAAATTTTCCCTTAAAGGTAGGCATGCTGCAATCTAACGAACCGGGCTTTTATCTGCAGGGCAAATATGGCATCCGCCTGGAAAACCTTATTGTGGTGGTGCCACATATCGAAACCCAACATGGCAAGTTTCTTCAGTTTGAAACGCTCACGCTTTTTCCCTTCGACCTGAACCTTATTGACCTGGACATTCTTAGCGACGAAGAAAAGGGATGGCTCAACCGCTATCACAACAAGGTCTTCCGGCAGCTCTCGCCCCGACTCAATAAAGAGGAAAACCAATGGCTGCTGCAAAAAACCAAGGCAGTAAAGTAAGGCAGCGATCCAACATAAGCCTCACATCAACAAGCAAGAGCAGGATCCTTAAGGAGACCTGCTCTTGCATTAAGGAAAGCAACAAACCGGCATAATTTTCAGCGCCATTCACCGGGCCTGTTGTTGAAAATCCTACAGCGCTGGTGCATATACTTGAAATAATGAAACAATTTGTAATGCAACTCTTTTCCGTAATCAATGGAAGGGTCATAATCAATATGCGAGACAGGCCGGCAATCGACTCTGCCCGATGATGCCGGGAAAGTATTCCATTGGCGCACCAGCTGAGTGTTCCAGTTTTTCAGATATTCCTCATCATAAAAAGATATGGGCTGGGAATTTAACTGAAACCAGGTCTCAAAATCAGAATCAAATATCACCACCTCATATTCGGTAGAATCGGCCTCTTCTGATGCTGGAGTCTGCGCATCACCAGTCTCTGCACTAGCAGAGGTATTTCGTGAAACATTACAGGCAACAAACAAGGAAGCTGTAAGCATTGACAACAATAGTACAACAGAAAATTTCATAGTCATTTGGTTTTAATTTGAAAGATGGGGTTTAAAAATGATTTCGTCTCCATCCTTTTAAAAATATTTGCGTGGCGAAACCACAAAAAACGGACTATATTTATAACAAACTTTCGCCCTACCTTGTTGCAACTATAGTCGTTAACATATAAAAAACCAACACACCAGGCCCAATGATGCACCTATAAGCACCATTAATAGTCCTATCACGGTTATCAGATTGCATAAGATTGCCTACGCCTTATCAGCAAAAGCTTTAAATTACAACTAAAACAACCACATTGGGTTAATTTGATGAACCAAACCGGATTATCCTATGTTAGTTAAATATAAAATTGTGTACATTTATTAATGGCAGTTGAAAATTGATTTCCTCTACATCAAAAATCATTGATTAAAAACAATAAAATGCATTATGACTGAAAATATTCTTAAAGAAGGCAAGGATCCCTTATGGTATAAAGATGCCATCATTTATCAGGTACATGTAAGATCTTTTTATGACAGTACGGGCGATGGAATCGGGGATTTCAGAGGGTTGATTCAAAAGCTGGATTACATTCAAAGCCTGGGGGTAAACACCCTGTGGCTGCTTCCCTTTTATCCCTCACCCCTTAAGGACGGAGGATACGACATTGCCGATTTTAAAAATATCCATCCCGATTATGGCTCCCTCACTGACTTTAAGAGGTTTGTCAAGGAGGCACACAACCGGGGTTTACGCATTATAACAGAACTGGTACTTAACCACACCTCCACTGATCATGTATGGTTTCAGCGGGCAAGGAAATCAAAACCCGGCAGCATATATCGCGATTTTTATGTATGGAACGACAATACGGAGAAATATAAAGATGCACGCATCATCTTCCAGGATTTTGAAGTCTCTAACTGGACCTACGATCATGAAGCCAAAGCGTATTATTGGCATAGATTTTACTCACACCAACCCGATTTAAATTTCGAGAACCCCAGTGTGCAAAACGAAATATTTAAGATCCTGGATTTCTGGTTTGACACAGGGGTAGATGGTTTCAGACTTGATGCGGTGCCTTATCTGTACGAAGCCGAAGGCACCAATTGCGAAAACCTGCCTCAAACCCATGAATACCTTAAGAAGCTTCGTAAATATGTTGATGACCATTATGAGAACAGGCTGCTACTGGCCGAAGCCAACCAATGGCCCAACGATTCACGGGCGTATTTTGGCAATGGCGATGAGTGCCACATGGCCTTTCATTTCCCTTTAATGCCCAGGCTCTATATGGCTTTGCGCATGGAAGACCGTTTCCCGGTGGTAGACATCCTGGAACAAACGCCTTCTATACCCGACAATTGCCAGTGGGCCATTTTTCTGCGAAACCATGATGAACTTACCCTTGAAATGGTATCGGATGAAGAACGTGATTACATGTACAAGACTTTTGCCAAGGACCCCAGGAAAAGAGTTAATGTTGGCATTCGTCGCCGGCTATTTCCATTACTTGGCGGTGATACACGCACCATAGAGCTGCTTAATTTCCTCCTTTTTTCAATGCCCGGCACGCCCATCATGTATTATGGCGATGAAATCGGTATGGGTGACAATTATTACCTGGGAGATCGCGATGGAGTGCGCACCCCCATGCAATGGTCACCCGACAAAAATGCAGGCTTTTCCAGTGCTGATCCTCAGAGACTCTTCCTGCCGGTGATCATTGATCACAATTACCATTACACCACCGTTAATGTTGAAAATCATGAGCGCAACCCATCATCCTTCCTATGGTGGAAGCGCCGGGTGATTGCCAAACGCAAAAAATACAAAGCCTTCGGCAGGGGCAGCATCCGCTTTATCAATACCAACAACCCTAAGGTGCTTGCTTTTGTTAGGGAATATGAGGAGGAAACCATTCTTGTCGTGGTTAATCTTTCGCGTTACTCTCAATATGTAGAGCTCGACCTGCATGAATTTGCCGGTTCATTGCCCCTGGAGGTATTTAGCAGGAACGAATTTCCTGTAATCACTCCCAACCCATGGCCTTTCTCCATGCAATTTAAAAATTATTTCTGGTTTGAATTGCAGAAGCCGGAAAAGCCTGTTGAACTTCAACCTGAAAAAGTAAATGTATTATCTCTGGATAGTCAGCAATGGAAATCTATGAATACAGCGCTGCAAATGACCATTAAGCAATTGTTGAAAGAATTTATCCTCAACATAAAATGGTTCAGGGGTAATGTTAAGAAGCTTCAGGGAATTGACATTATCGACATTTTTCCTATCCAGAACCGTAAAACCATTTCACATTTGTTTCTGGTACAAATGGACCTGATTGAGGCCGAAAAAGACATGTTTCTCATGCCTTTGTCTATCGCCACCAATAACCATATGACGGAAATAAAAAACAGACATCCCGAATCCATCATTGCTACGCTTCAGTTCAATGGAGAAGATGCCATCCTATATGATGGGATACAAAATGAGAACCTGGTGCAGGAACTCTTTGAAATCATACGCAGAAAATCAAAGGTTAAGGGCCGCTATGGTGAATTAGAAGGATCTTCGGGTACCCGATTGCGTAAATTTGACCTTGAGGATGACCTCCTTAAGCCCAATATCGTAGCGTATAAACCCTCCAACACTTCTATTATATTGGGAGACAAGTTCTTCTTCAAAATATACCGCAGCCCACAGGAAGGCGAGAATCCCGATATTGAACTGGTAAAAAACCTCACACGTCACTCAGGTTTTGACAACATTACCCCCTATGTAGGCAGAATGGATTACAAACGCAATGGATTTGAAGACACTTCCATAGGTATGCTGGTAGATCTGATCCCCAATGTAGGCAGTGCATGGGAAATGGCACAAATTGCTATTGAAAGTTTTTTTGACAAGGTGCTCAGCGAAAACAAACAGACCATTAAATCAAATGCCGTTAAGGAAAGTGAAATGGAGGAGCTTATAGGCCCCTTCTTTCTGGAGATGACCTATCTGTTGGGACAACGGACTGCTCAAATGCATCACGCCATGACCGAAGTTACCCAGGTAAAAGGATTTGAACCTGAGCATTTTTCACTCTTGTATCAGAAATCACTCTACCAGGCAATGCGCACTTATGTAAAAAGAAACTTCTCCTGGATTCAAAACCACATGAGTTTGATGGAGGAAGAGAATAAAAAGATGCTGGAAGAGGTAATGAGTCACCAGGAGAAGTACTTTGTTTTTATGCAAAGTATACTTGAACGAGGCAAAATAAACGCTCTTAAAACAAGAATTCATGGAAATTACAAACTCAACAAACTACTGTTTACAGGAAAGGATTTTATCGTTACCGATTTTGAAGGTGAAGTAGAAAATCTGCTTAGCGTTAGAAAGTTAAAACATTCGCCCCTTAAGGATGTTGCCTCCATGCTGGGCTCATATCATTATACCTTGCATCGTGGATATATGCAACGAAAAGAATTCGTACCCGTAAACGACGATCTTCTGCTTCCCTTGATGGAGCGATGGTACGATATGATTTCCCGAAATTTCATTGATGGATACATCAGTGAAGCCACCCAATACAACTTCGTACCCAAACAAAGAGAAGAAATTATTGAATTGCTCAATTTATTCATTTTTGAAAGAGCCATGCAAGAGATACGAAACTTTGCACAGTACGAACCTACATCTATAATCGTTCCTGTAAAAACCCTACAAAAACTAAATGCTATTCTTACTTAATATATAATCAGGCTGGTTACAGAATTATTCAAGTCCGGGTCTTTTGTAATACTACCACAAATTCACCCATAAATGAAAGAAAGAAAATACTCAAGCAAGCTTGTACAGGGATTATCACCAATGATTATTACTGTTAAATTGCAAAAAAGCTTCATTTAACAACACACATAAAAAGAACTCGAATGGATGCATTAGAAACACTTCCAGGAAAAGCATACCCCCTGGGGTCCATATACGATGGTAAAGGGGTTAATTTTTCGCTGTTTTCAGAAAATGCCACGGGTGTTGAATTATGTTTATTTGATGAACAAGGCAATCAGACACATGTCATCCCCATTACCAATCGCACCCATAATCAATGGATTATATATATTCCGGGACTTCGACCTGGTCAGAAATATGGATATCGGGTTTCGGGTCCTCATGAACCTGAAAATGGCCATAGATTCAATCCGAATAAACTTTGCATCGACCCCTATGCCAAGGCATTGAGTGGAATAGAAAAATGGGATGATTCTCTTTTTGGTTATCGAATCGGAGACGACGCGAACGACCTTTCCTTCGACAACCGCGACAGTGCTCCCTTCATCCCCAAGAGTGTAGTTATTGATGACCAGTTCGACTGGATGGGTGATTCGCAGGTAAAGATCCCTCTTAATAAAACAGTCATCTATGAGCTTCATGTAAAAGGGTTTACCAAACGTTTTCCCGGCATTCCGGATCAGATAAGAGGCACCTATGCTGCCATGCGCCACCCCGAAGTAATAAACTACCTTAAGCGATTGGGAGTAACCTCTGTAGAGCTGTTGCCTGTTCACCATTTTATTCATGACCGGCATCTTATTGAAAGGGGCCTTTCCAATTATTGGGGTTACAACAGCATCAATTTTTTTGCCCCACATCCAGAATATTCTGCTGCCCAATATGGTGTAGAACAAATTTATGAATTTAAAAACATGGTTAAATCACTCCACGAAGCAGGGCTGGAGGTTATCCTGGATGTCGTATACAACCATACCGGTGAAGGAAGTGAAATGGGACCCACCTTGAGCTTCCGGGGTATTGACAATAAATCATACTATCGCCTGGTGGAAGATAATGAGCGCTACTACATGGATTATACGGGTACAGGCAATACGCTCAATTCTGTTCATCCCACGGTACTGAGGCTTATCATGGATAGCTTACGCTATTGGGTAACAGAGATGCACGTGGATGGATTTCGTTTTGACCTGGCCTCAGCACTGGCACGTGAATTTAGCGATGTTAATAAATGGAGTTCATTCTTTGATGTATTGCATCAGGATCCGGTATTGTCGCAGGTAAAGCTCATTGCCGAGCCATGGGATATTGGTGAAGGGGGATATCAGGTAGGCAATTTCCCGCAGGGATGGCTGGAATGGAATGGAAACTACCGCGACGTGATGCGGGACTTCTGGAGAGCGAAATCGCCCAACCCCGGTGATTTCGCCTGGCGTTTTACGGGCAGCTCTGATATTTATCGCGACGACTGGAGAAGACCCGTAGCCAGCATAAACTTTATTACAGCACACGATGGTTTCACCCTGCGCGATTTGGTTTCTTACAACGATAAACATAATCTGGCCAATGGCGAAAATAACCAGGATGGTGAAACCTTTAACCGATCATGGAACTGCGGTGTTGAAGGTCATACTAAAAAAGCATCCGTCAATATTCTTCGGGGAAAACAAATCCGAAATTTCCTCTCCACACTCATGTTATCTCAGGGAATACCCATGCTGGTAGCCGGCGATGAGTTTGGCAGAACACAAAATGGAAACAACAACAGCTATTGCCAGGACAATGAGATATCGTGGCTTAACTGGGAACGCATGGACCAGGAGCTGGTCGATTTCACTGCTCATCTTATCCACCTGCGCCTGGAGCATCATGTGTTCTCGCGCCTGCAATGGTTTAAATACAAGAACATCAATGAATCGGAAGTAAAAGATATTGAATGGTTTCTTCCCTCAGGACTTGTGCTTACTCCCTCCGACTGGGATAAGGAAAGCACCAAAGCCCTGGGAGTTTACCTTTCGGGAGAGGGGGTGCCCGATAAAACATCGGAAGGTAAGGAACTGAAGGACGATGACTTTTACCTCATGTTTAACACCTCCCATATGCCGGCAAGCTTCACCCTCCCCTCCTCCGAATGGGGTGATTCCTGGAATCTTATTATGGATACACATAAAGGAAAATTCTTCAAGGAAAACCAAAAGATATTTCTTCCGTTGGAATCTGTTCATGTTGAAGGCAGATCCCTGGTGTTGTTGATGAATATACGCATGGACAAAGGGTTCAAATGAGTGTGATTTCACACACAGCCTCCCCCTATACTCTTCTGTTCATAAAAAGCTGATTTTTTCATTATCAAAAGTCAAACTTTGTTTTAAGCCTAATCATAGGATTTCAAGCAATTACAGAACCATTAAAAGAAGCAACCATGATTAAAGAACGTAGCATCGGCATCAACTTTAATCGCAATGGAACTCCCACCATAAAGGTTTGGGCCCCACTGGCCCGACAAATCACTCTTGAAGTTGATGGTAAGGCTTCTATTATGCTCGAAAAAGAGAACCCCGGGTTCTGGCAGGCCGAAAATGTCGATCTGCAGCCCAAAGACAGATATAAATTTCTTATCGACAACGAATCTGTCTTTCCCGATCCCGCCTCTTTGTCACAACCTGATGGTGTGCATGAGGCATCAGAGTGCATTGATCTAAACGAAATAAGGAAAATCAGTAGCTCTTCCTGGATGGGAATCCCACAAAATGAATTAATCCTCTATGAGCTCCATGTGGGCACCTTCACTCCAGAGGGAACTTTTAAAGGAGTAGCACAAAAGCTGGATTATCTAAAAGAGCTAGGAGTAAATGCGCTAAATATAATGCCCGTTGTTTCTTTTCCGGGTAATCGCAATTGGGGCTACGACGGAGCTTTCCCGTTTTCGGTGCATCAATCCTATGGGGGAGCCCATGAATTTGCCCTTTTGATAAAGGCCTGTCATGATAAAGGTCTGGCTGTAGTGCTCGATGTGGTTTACAATCATCTGGGCCCCGAAGGAAATTACCTGGGTGCCTTCGGACCTTGTTTTACAGCTAAGTATAATACACCATGGGGAAATGCCATAAATTTTGATGATGCCTGGTGCGATGGAGTGAGGACCTTTTTTCTTGAAAATGCCCTGATGTGGCTGCGTGATTTCAACATCGACGGGTTGCGCCTGGATGCAGTGCATGCCATAAAAGATTTCAGCCCTCAACATTTTCTGCGCGAGCTCGCCCTGGAGGTAAAAGAATTAAACAAACAAAATAAGGCTTCCCATTTTCTGATAGCCGAATGCGATCTCAACGACATCCGGTATATCACTCCTACAGAAAAAGATGGAGGCTATGGAATGAATACCCAGTGGTGCGACGAGTGGCATCATGCCCTGCATGCTTTGCTTACGGGTGAAACAAACGGCTACTACAGCGATTTTGGAAGCTCAGATCAGCTCACCCACTCTTTTAATCATGCCTATGTCTTTACCGGAGCTTTCTCATCCCACCGCAAAAAGCATTTTGGGACTCCCACCAAAGGATTTTCAGGCGATAAATTTGTTGTCTTTACACAAAATCATGACCATACCGGCAATAGAATGATGGGTGAGCGATTAAGCCGGCTTATCGATTTCGAGAGCCTCAAACTGGCAGCCGGTGCCATGCTGCTGAGTCCTTTTGTACCTCTTTTATTTATGGGGGAGGAATATGCCGAGGACAGCCCTTTTCTATACTTTATTAGCCATGGAGATAAAGAACTGGTTAGAGCAGTGCAAGAAGGCAGAAAAAAAGAATTTAGTGCCTTTATCAAGGATGCATCACCGCCCGATCCGGCAGCAGAAGATACATTCCTTCAATCTAAACTCAAATGGGATTATCAGCATCAGGATAAAAAAGCCATCATGCTGGCATTCTATAAGAAACTCATTAGCCTGAGAAAAGAGCTTGCTCTGCTTAAACCCGGCAACAGAGAAAATATCATTGCCCGCAATACTAATGATACTATTATCCTTACACGTACAGAAGGCAATCAAAGCCTGGTCGTTGTTATGAACTTCTCCTCACAACCCTTTGGTAAGGAAATACCCGAATTACAAGGAAGCAAATGGGAGGTGTTATTATATTCCGCCCATAAAAAATGGGGTGGTAATATTGACAACACCTGTGAGCCTATTAGAGAAAATGATAAAAGCCTGGTGCCTGAGATTGAAAAGAACACTATTACACTTATAAATATAACACGCCCCTGAAATTAGCACAAGCGTTTTAGCGCCAAACGCCTGAGTTGCAATTTTTCGACGGCACAAAATACCTTTACCCAAAATCAAATCACATGTACAACCCGATATCTACCTACAGAATACAGTTCAACGAAGATTTCCCCTTAAAGAGGTTGAGGGAACACATCGATTATCTTTCACTCCTGGGGGTAAACACCATTTATGCCTCACCACTGTTTTCGGCAACACCTGGAAGCGGGCATGGTTATGATGTAATAAATCCACTGCAGCTCAATCCTGAGATCACCAATATCGACGAATTTAAATCCTTTGCTGCTTTACTGCGCAAAAAGAATATAGGCTGGCTGCAGGATACTGTGCCTAATCATATGGCCTATCATCCGCTAAACAAATGGATTATGGATGTGCTGGAAAAGGGTACCAATTCTCAATATCTCAATTTTTTCGATCTGAATGCGGCTGTATGCAGCGGAGAAGAAAAAATCATGGTACCCTTCCTGGGTGTCTCACTGGAAGAGGCCTTGCTTAGTGATGAAATTAGCCTGGGCATAAAAGATGGAAATTTTACCATTAACTACTACGACAATAGCTTCCCGGTAAACTTTGAGACTTTCCATAGCCTTTTGGTGGATGAAATTGTTTATGCTCCGGCCTATCTTATCAACCGATGGATGCATTACAAAATGGAATTGTGCATACCCGACGAGTCATTTCTAAACAACCTTTGGGAGGAATTTAAGGCAGAGATGCGAAATATGTACGAAAAAGACAAATTCACTGCCCAGTTTATCGACAATCTTCTTAAAAAAACGAGTCATAACAAGGAGCGTCTACATGAAATCATTCGCCATCAGCATTATGAGTTATGCCATTGGCAGGAAAGTGAGCATAGGATTAATTTCCGGCGTTTTTTTACGGTTAATAGCCTGATATGCTTAAAAATGGAAGACGAGGCTGTTTTCGACACTTATCATAAATTCATCGCACAACTGGTTGCCGGCGGGCAATTGCAGGGTGTCAGGGTAGATCATATTGATGGATTAAACACGCCCAACGAATACCTGTTAAGGCTGAGAAATCTTGTGGGAGAGAACACGTATATCGTGGTAGAAAAGATTTTAGAACCCGGAGAAGATCTCCCGGAATTCTGGCCCGTGCAGGGAACCACAGGCTACGATTTTCTGGCTATCGTAAACAATCTGCTTACCAGCACAAAGAATTACCACAAGCTCCGCAACCTCTATAAAGATATTACCCAACAAACCGTCGATCCCGAAGAACTCATTTATCAGAATAAAAAAATGATCCTGACTACGCGCATGCATGGTGAATGGGATAATATCTTCAGTTTCTTCAACCAGCTTGAATTTATTGATTACACGCAGGAACAGATTAGTAAGGAAGAGATGAAGGAAGCACTGGGCGAATTCATGCTTGCCTGCCCCGTCTACCGCTTATATCCTCGACAATTCCCTTTGGCCAATCAAAACAGGGAAATCGTGGAAGAAATCATTGCAAAAGCACAAAGACGCAATCCGGCACTTAAGCCTGCTCTGGAATTGCTGGCCACCATTTTACTTTCCATTGATATTGAAGGAGAAAATCATAGCACCAAGCTGGCCGCATTCTTTCCGCGTATGATGCAGTATACAGGACCTTTGATGGCCAAAGGCGTTGAAGACACCTCTATGTATCAATACAACTGCTTCGTCACCCACAACGAAGTAGGTGATGCTATAAATGCAGCGGGGATTTCCATTGATGAATTCCACCAGCAAATGAAAGAGAGACAGCAAAAATGGCCCCTTACCATAAATACGACCTCTACTCACGACACCAAACGTGGCGAAGATGTAAGGGCACGTCTCAACATCATCAGCGAGATGACCGAGGAATGGGAAGAGATGGTACACCAGTGGATGCAGATGAATCAGAAATATAAAAAGCGACTGGAGAGTGGCCTGCTCGAGCCCTCCCTGAGTGTGGAATATTTCATTTATCAAACCTTGTTGGGTACCTTTCCATCGGACGGAACAATAGACGAGAACTACATGACAAGGATCGACGAATACCTGGTGAAAGCACTGCGCGAATCCAAACGCAAGGTCAGCTGGCGAAATCCCGATGAAACCTATGAGAATACCGTATGCCAGTTTGTCCGAAAGTTGCTCGACCCCACTCATGATTTCCTGGATGCTTTTGTTCCATTTCAGCAAAAAGTGGCCTGGCTGGGGATAATAAACTCCCTCACCCAGCTTACCCTTAAAGGCACCTGCCCCGGAGTGCCCGACATATACCAGGGAACCGAATTTTGGGATCTCACGCTGGTTGACCCCGATAACCGCCAACCGGTAGATTATGAAGCAAGAGCTGAAACATTACAAAATCTAATACAAAAGCATCAGGAAAATCCTGTCAACACCATGCAGGAACTCTTCAACAATCACCGCACTGGGCATATCAAATTATGGCTCACTTATACACTGCTCAATCTCAGGAAAAATCATCCCGATCTTTTTCTTTCCGGGCAATATATCCCCTTGCGAGTGACAGGCACAGCAGAAAATCATTTGCTTGCATTTGCCAGAAACCATAAAGATAAATGGTTGATCGTTGCAGTACCTTTTTTTATGACAAGCCTGCTGGAAGATATCAATCAGGAATCGCTCACCGGCTTCGACTGGACAGGAACACATGTAATACTTGATGATAAATACCCTCGTAAATGGAGAAACGTTCTTACCGGTGCAAGCCTTAACAGCAAAGAAGAAATTTCAGTTCAGGATTTGTTTAAAGATGCCATTCCCGCCTTGCTCATTGCGGATAAAGCATAAAAAACATGGAGTGCTTACTCCAAATCAGAATTACCATTTTTTGCCCCCAAAAAAACCGCAACTAATCTTTAGCTGCGGTTTTTTTTATTGCTTTCCTATTAACGCTCGTTGGAGAGGTTTTCCATTTCTTCATTGAAAATTTCTTCAAACTTCATTTTATCATAATCCAGACGCAAGCGGGCATCACTGCTTATACGGCTTGAAATTTGGTTAAGCATCTCATCCTTTCCCACTTCAACGGCCACATACACACTGTATTTCCCATCTTTCTCAAAAACCTTACTGCACACAGTAGAAACATTATTAAGGCTTTGGTTTACCACTGAGCGGGTCATATCTTCAAACTTTTCGGCAAATTCATTGCCATCGCCTGCGGTAATATCCTGGGTGTAGCGGTCGGTAACCGATTTGATGGTACGATTAACGCTGGCAGCAAGGGCAGCATTGGCATCTAAGTTGGCACGTCGACGCACCGATGCCATATTAACACCTTCGGCCATGCCTGTTCCTCTAAAATGTGTCATATCTGAATGGAATTCCATATCGCTGCATGGAATAATCACTTCCGTTCCAAGAGCATTGGATGAGGAAGTTGCTGTGGTATTCTTTTTACTTCCGCAACTCACCATCAACAGAATTCCACCAAAGAAGGCAGCAAACATAATCCATTGATTAAGACCAATTTTTTTCATACGTTCATTTATTATTAGTGGATAATTATCAGGGTCAGGCAACACCTTGGTTAGACATTCTGATGCAGCCCATTTGATATTAATATTCTTCAAAATTATCAAAAAAATCAATAAATGATAAAGGAAAACCAAAGATGGCCTGAAATTTCATACTTTCCAGATTGGATGATATCTTTGGTCCCTGAGGATAATAATACAGATGCAAGAGATACAGATGCACGACAACAGTCATAGAAAACCATTGCCCGTAGCGGTCTGAATACACACACGACATCATGGCAAATGCATTCACTTTAGGGTAGTAAACCAATGAATTGCAGGTTAACATTAAGATGAAATGGAAGCGCTGACTTATCAACAATTAAATCAAAAGACCCCACAAACAACTTTTCCTATCCCCCTCAACTAATATTTCTTAAATTTGCGCTTTCATCACCCATAGTCATGCATGGCTATACACAAACTTTTGTTGTCCACCTTTAAATTGTTTTCATCATGATTATCCTTTCAGACAGAATTAATCAACTTTCGGAATCGGAAACCCTGGCCATGTCGAGAATAAGCCGCGAACTCAAAGCCCAGGGTCATAATGTCATTAACCTTAGTGTAGGAGAACCCGATTTCTTCACTCCCGATAAAGTAAAAGAGGCAGCAAAAAAGGCCATCGACGAAAACTACTCCTTTTACCCCCCTGTAAATGGATACCTGGAGCTCAGGGAAGCCATCTGCAGAAAGCTCAAAAGGGACAACGGGCTGGAGTATACCCCTGCCCAGATTGTTGCCAGTACCGGTGCCAAGCATTCTATCATGAATGTACTGCTATGTCTTGTTAATCCTGGAGATGAAGTAATCATCCCTACCCCCTACTGGGTAAGTTATTCACATATGGTATCCTTTGTAGAGGGAAAACATGTGTATATTGAAGCAGGCATAGAAAACGATTTCAAGATTACTCCTCAACAGCTGCAAGATGCCATAACCCCCAATACAAAGCTGTTTATGTTTTCCAGTCCCTGTAATCCCAGTGGATCGGTTTACAGCAAGCAGGAATTGAAAGCTTTGGCAGAGGTATTTGAAAAGAACCCCCATGTATTTGTATTATCGGATGAGATATATGAACTGATCAACTTCAGCAAGGATCACCAGAGCATTGCGCAGTTTTCATCCATTAAAGATCGGGTTATTGTGATCAATGGAGTATCCAAAGGCTTTGCCATGACGGGCTGGCGGTTGGGATATCTGGCTGCACATGCAGAGATTGCCAGCGCGGTGAGCAAGCTGCAGGGGCAGTTTACATCGGCCACCAGCTCCATCGCCCAAAAGGCAGCACAACAAGCCATGGAAATACTCCCTGAAGAAACCTGGCATATGCTCGACAAATTCAAGGAAAGACGTGATCTGGTGCTGGGCTTGCTGAATGAAATACCAGGCATCAAAACCAATATTCCCCATGGTGCTTTTTATCTTTTTCCTGAAGTAAGCAGTTACTTCGGCAAGTCAGATGGCGAAAAAATCATACATAGTGCCGGCGATTTGTGCAACTATATCCTGAACAAGGTTTATGTGGCCCTGGTACCTGGTGAAGCTTTTGGCTCGCCACAGTGCATCAGGATATCCTATGCTACCTCCAATGAATTGCTTATTGAAGCCCTGGACAGAATAAAATCAGCACTGGCAGCCCTAAGATAAACCCAATCAAAATGACGCAAAGCGAATATGTAAACGCTCTCTTCGAGGCTTTTAGCCAACAGAATATACTGATCATTGGCGATGTAATGATCGACTCTTATCTGTGGGGAAAGGTAGATCGTATATCACCAGAAGCACCTGTTCCTATTGTATCGCTCAGGAAAAGGGAAAACCGTTTGGGAGGGGCTGCCAATGTGGCGCTCAATATACAAAGCATGGGCGCAAATCCAATACTGTGCTCGGTTATTGGCAAAGATGATAAAAGTCATATCTTTTATGCCCTCATGAAACAACAAAACCTATCCACTACAGGTATCATCTCAAGCCATGATCGTATCACTACTACAAAATTCAGGGTTATTGGCAACAACGCGCAGATGCTCAGAGTAGATGAAGAAACTGAAAAAGAGCTCAGCGGGCAAGAGTCGGAACTGTTGCTGGAGAAAATCAAAGGCATCATTAAATCGACACCAACGGGTGCCATTATCTTCGAAGACTATGATAAGGGAGTTATCAGCCCATGGCTTATTGAGCAGATAGTACAACTGGGGCGAAGCGAAAACATCCCTGTGGTGGTAGACCCCAAGAAGAAAAACTTCATGAACTATCATGGAGTGACGCTTTTCAAGCCCAACCTAAAGGAGCTACGCGAAGGCCTGAAACTGGATGATGAACTCCATGACCTGGATAAGATCATGGATGCGGTAAAACAACTCCAACAACTGCTGGATGTAAAAATTGCCATTGCCACTCTTTCGGAGAAAGGCATCTGTTACAGCAGCAGAGATGATAAAGGCAATTTTCTTACCGGCAACATCCCGGCGCATGTGCGCGATATAGCTGATGTTTCGGGTGCCGGCGATACGGTAATCAGCATCATTGCCCTTTGCATGGCCGTGGGCACCTCACCCAACGATATGGCACGGCTGTCTAACCTGGCCGGAGGCCTGGTATGCGAATATGTTGGTGTTGTCCCCATCAACCGTGAAGCGCTTTTGCAGGAAGCCATCAAAACTTTTCAATGATTCTGTTGTTTAGAATCATGATAAGTCAGAAGGGATGATTCCCCTATAAACCATTGCAGCCTAAATCTGATTGAGAGAATTTGTTTGCAATGGGAAAAGACTACATGGAGCAATTATGAATCAAAACAAGAGATTTTTTGAATTCCGGCAAAATTATACCCTGGGCGGACTCAATATCGACCAGGTACTGCCCGATGCTGTAGAGCAGTTTAATCAGTGGCTGGAGCAGGCCATGTTTGCCAAAATCCCCGAACCCAATGCCATGACCCTTGCCACGGCAACCCCCCAGGGCAAGGTAAGCTCGCGGGTGGTATTGTTGAAGGAAATTGATGAAAGAGGTTTGGTTTTCTACACCAACTACAACAGCCGAAAAGCTGCCGAGATATACCTCAACCCCATGGCCGCAATTTCTTTCCTGTGGCTGGAACTCGAACGACAGGTAAGATTAGAAGGCATAATAGAGAAAATAAGCCCGGAAAAATCAAATGAATACTTTGCCAGTCGTCCGCGTGAAAACCAGATCGGCGCATGGTCGTCTGATCAAAGTGCAACTATCGCATCACGCGAAGAACTTTCGCAACGATTTGCAGAACTGGAAGAGAAATATAAGGATAAAAGCATCCCACGCCCTCCACATTGGGGTGGTTATCGCCTGGTGCCGAAATCAATAGAGTTCTGGCAGGGCGGCCCCGGAAGAATACACGACAGGATTCTCTATACCCGAACCTCTGAGGGATGGGAAAAGAAACGCCTGGCACCCTAAAAATAGCTTACCCCTACGAAATAGATACATTATTCATCACAGTTATTCTAAACAACAAAACAAAAAGGTGGCAAAAAAGGAAGAAGTACGTGGCATGTTTAACCGCATAGCCCATCGCTATGATTACCTGAATCATTTTCTCTCTATGGGAATCGATAAGCTCTGGAGAAAAAAACTGCGCAAAAGACTCGAAAAATACCAACCTCAAAGCATTCTGGATGTAGCCACCGGCACTGCCGATCTAGCCATTGAACTGGCCCGGTTAAAGCCTCGGGAAATCGTGGGAGTCGATATTGCCGAAAGCATGCTGGAGATGGGTGTGAAAAAAATTGAGCGCAAGAACCTTCAGCACATCATCAGGCTGGAGCAAGCCGACTCGGAAGATCTTCCCTTTAAAGACAATACCTTCGATGCGGCAACCATCTCCTATGGGGTGCGCAATTTCGAATCCCCGGTTAAAGGCCTGAGAGAAATACATCGCGTGCTCAAACCCGGAGGCGTTCTCTTTATCCTGGAGTTTGGCATGCCAACGACCTTCCCTGTAAAACAAGCCTACAGCTTTTATTTTAATGCCATCCTCCCCATTTGGGGGAAAATATTCAGCGGCAGCTACGAATCGTACAAATACCTGCCTGAATCGGTAAAGAAGTTTCCCTACGACAAAGCTTTTACCGACTTGCTGGAGCAGGCAGGATTCCAACAGGCCACAGCAACAAAAATCAGCCAGGGAATAACCTTTTTGTACGAAGCAAGGAAATAAGGAGCTTTGCTGCCGGCAAAAGCATCGTGGTGAAACAAAGAAAGAACAGACAGCAAAGCGATAAAACCTATAAAAACAGCCTTCCTGAATGAAAAATCATACTACAGGTCTGTTAATTGAGAAATTTACATACTTTTGTAGCAATAATTATGGAGCATTCAACGTTTTTAAACCCTATCAACCCAAAGCAAAGAAAATCCATAAAAATAAATTCCTCTAGTGATAAAACGCCAAACCCGATATCTACTTATACTGCTGGTCCTCATGTTGGTTGGTGGCCTGCATCAAGTTCATGCACAAGTGCAGAAGTCCTTTAAGTTTGAAAACTTACCCTACTATGACCAGAAACCCTATCATTTTGGGTTTTCACTGGGAGTCAACAAGATGGATTTTGCCTTAAAGCCCATATCCAATCTGCATCAGGTTGAGATGAGCCCTTCTGATATTACGGTACTGGCCGAATTCGACACTTTGCAGTCGGTACTTAGCAAAGCCGAAAACGGTTTCCATATCGGCATAGTCTCCAACCTCAGGCTTAGCAACCAGCTGGATCTACGTTTCATACCCACCTTAAGTTTTGGCGACAGAAACCTGGTGTACAGTGGCAGAAAAAACGGAGATCACATTACCCGAACCCAACCACTGGAAAGCACCTTTATCGACTTCCCTTTACACCTCAAGTACAAATCGGTGAGGATGCTCAATACACGGGTGTATGTAATCGGGGGGGTGAAATACAGCTTCGACCTGGCATCTACCGAAGACAAAGAAGATGCGGAAGAAGAAACCCTGGCACGCATAGGCAAGAATGATTTCTTTTATGAGTTTGGGGTAGGATTCGACTATTACTTCTTTTACTTTAAGTTCTCTACCGAGATAAAAGCCTCTTTAGGCATGAGAGATATGCTCGCGCGGGAAAATACTATGTTTACCAATTCTATTGAGCGTCTCAATTCAAAGATCATTATGGTTTCCTTTCTTTTTGAATAAGACAAAAGCAACGAAGCCCCCCTGTTGAATAACATGCAGCCTGGCCGGGCAGTCGTTGGGCAGGCATAATCAGCTTTTCTCAAAAAGATTTCGCAGGGGAATCAGATCAACAACACCATAAGGTTTTCCGGGCAGACTATCAATAAATTTGCGGTTGAGCATAAACAGCCTGCTGTTGTATGCATCCTGCGGAAAAGTGTTCTCCTGGGTAAATTCATCAAAATCGTATCGGGTAAAATTCAATTCACAGGCCGATAATTCCCATTCTTCCTCACCCATAAACAGAATGGGCAAACCTTGTGTGCGGCAAATAAACGGGCGGCAGGGATAGATGACGCACTGGTGATCAACCAGGAAAGGGCAATCTTCTTCGTTGGTGGTTTTCCTGCCTTTGGTAAGGGCATCACCAGCCTGGGCTTTTATGGCAAAGTATTCAATGGGCAAAACACTGAAATCCATGCAGCATTGGTCGCAGCCTGCCTTGCAGTGCATATGCGCGGCATGAGTTTGAGAAAGCTCCTGACAGTGCTGATCGAGCTCCTGGCGAAGGGTATAATAGGCATTAAAAAATTCCTGATTTTGCATGGGCAAATTTACTTCTTTTTGCCCTCACGGAAGAGTTAAAATAACACAGCAGTATCACAGCTACAATTCTGTTATTTTCTTGCCTTGAGCTCTTCCACATCCTTTTTAAGCTCCATGATCATACGCGCCAGGTTTTGATGAGCGTTTCCCTGTTGGGGTATTTCTTCCGAAATAAAATTGCGGAAACGCCATACCTCACGTACATCGGCCATGTATACCTCGTAGGGTTTGTAGAGGTCGTTGAGCGAAAACAGCCGCAGCACACCCCGTTCTCTGAGCTGGTTTTCGACGATTTTAAACACCACGCCATCGTTTAGGGTAAGGATAATATACGGTTTACCGCTGATGATGTCGTCCCAGTTCTGGACGAATTCGCCTGTTATCCATGCCCCCTGGGGTATGGGGAGCATGCTGTCGCCACTGACCTGAAAGCTTCGGTATTTTTTATTAGCAGAGAGAAAGGGAAGTTGGAAGCGAGGCAGCTCTTTGATATATTCGGGGTCGGCGAAGCCTGTGGTATAACCGGCCTTGGCTTTTTCGGTTACCAGCTCGATGTTTTCGCGGTTGTTCTTATCGATGGTGGTAGCCAGCACGCGTATGTTGCTGCCCCTTACATACACATCGCTTCCGCGTTCCAGTTGCGAGAGTTGGAATTCGGAGAGCTTGCTCAGGTCTACCCTTAGCAAGGTATCGGCAGCTACCCCGAAATAATCTGATATGGCCAGCAGGTTCTCCACGCTGGGCAATACCCCGCTGTTCTCGTATCCGCTCAGGGTAGGGCGCTTGATATGGGTAGAAAAAGCTACATCGTCCTGGGTGCGTTTACGACGTTTGCGAAGCAGCTTTATATTGGAGGCAAAGAACAAATTCATGATGGGTTGGCTTTGATGGGATTGCGTTATTTAACAAAATTCTCTTACAAAGGTAATGATTTTTGATTACATTGTTGACGTGATATTTGATTGTTTAGCAATCATTGCAACATTAAACCAACCGTACTCGTTCAGCGGCCACACAGCCACCGGCAATATATTCAACATACAGGCAGACGCAGCCCAAAGAAACATGATATCCAGCAACCGACATATTGTCCACTTTGACCTCGACACCTTTTTCGTGTCGGTAGAGCGGCTGCTTAACAGCAGCCTGGAGGGCAAACCCGTAATTATCGGGGGCACCTCAGGGCGGGGTGTGGTGGCCAGCTGCAGCTATGAATCACGTCGTTTTGGTGTACGTTCGGCCATGCCTATGAAGATGGCCCTGCAACTTTGCCCCGACGCCACCGTAATACGGGGCGACATGGAAGCATACAGCAAGTACTCGCACCTGGTAACCGAAGTTATTGCATCCAGGGCGCC
>JBEPXC010000004.1:0-53910 GCA_041642035.1 Sphingobacteriia bacterium | reverse complement strand
TTTTTTGTTATCTTTGTGTTTATACACGGAAAAAAATGGAAAATTATCCTATTGTACCCGGACGTGGAATTGTTACTCCACAAGCCACATTCGACAGGCTGGAGTTTCTCAAAAGCCAGGGATATCACTTGCCTCTGCTTACCCAGTCAGATTTCTCGCCCGAACAGATTTCCAAAAACATAGAATCCTACATTGGCTCAGTAAATATTCCAGTAGGATTGCTGGGCCCTTTGTGTCTGAATACTGAAGATGCATCAGAATATGTATTTGCTCCTGCCGCCACAACAGAAGGAGCTTTGGTGGCTAGCATCAATCGGGGAGCTAAAGTGGTAAGTTTAAGTGGTGGCGTTAATGCCCATGTGATTCATCAAAAAATGATACGCTCTCCCTTTTTCCTTTTTGAAAGGATTTCTCAGTGCATTACTTTTAAAAACTGGGTGAGCAAACACTTTGATCAAATAAAAAATAATGCCGAACAATACTCCGGGCATGCCTGCCTGAATGCTATTGAAGCCGCGATAACAGGCAGGGGTGTGCACCTGAGATTCATATATTCCACCGGCGATGCCTGTGGGCAAAACATGACCACCAAATGTACCTGGCATGCTGCCCTTTGGATCAATGAAAACTTCGAAATTCAGACACAAGTCAAACCATTGCATTTTGTAATAGAAGGCAATGGATCCTCTGATAAAAAAGCCTCGCAATATGCCATTATACGGGGTCGGGGGGTACACGTGGTTGCAGAATGCTGGTTGACAGAAGAAATGATCAACCGTGTATTGAGGGTCAAATCAGAAGATTTCCTGCGGTATTATCACACCAGCATGACCATCAGCCAGATGGATGGTATGATGGGGTATAACATCAATGCGGTTAATGCGATTGCTGCAATCTTCGCTGCTACAGGACAGGACCTGGCCAGCATTCATGAATCGGGAAATGCGAACATTATTCTGGAACAAACCGATGAGGGCCTTTATTTTTGCCTTCATTTGCCCTCTCTGGTGGTGGGCACCATTGGCGGGGGCACCATGCTGCCGCGGCAAAGAGAAGCCCTGGGCCTGATGAAATGCGCTAAAAAGGGCAGCCTGCACCGTTTCGCCCGTATGATAGCCGCATTTGCCCTTTCCCTCGAAATATCTACTTCCGCTGCTATTGTTGGCGACCAATTTGTTGCGGCACACGAAAAACTGGGGCGAAACAAACCTTTAGAATAATGAGCCTCTTCCTGCAAAAGCCTATGCTGTCAAAAGATCACTCTTGTTTTTATTGCATAACCCTTTGGGGCTTTTCAGCAACAGCAGCTTTAACGGGTAAAGCGTAAGAACCGCATCAACTATGTCAACGGCCTTACGCTTGAGAATATACTCATTAATGGAGTTCGGGTGGATGGATAATAGCTGCTAAAGATACAGCGAGTCATTAGAGGCAGAAACAGGCATTCAAATCACAAAATCATTTAGCAATGTAAGGTATTTATTCATTGACAGAAACCTCTTCATTCTGTACAACATCATACTCCCGACCCAACATTTCCAGCTGCCATTTACCATTCGTTTTCACCATCCGGGCATCTGAATTACCATATTTGAAACCATCAATAAAAATGAGCGAATCATGAATGATGGTGCCTGTTACTTCTTTGGGGCCATTGTAAGAAAAGCGCTGATCGATATGTAGTCCTTCAATTCGTCCTCTTTTATCCAGTATTAGCAGCAGACCGATTTCTTTATTGGCATGGATAAGTCGCATGCGATAATGGTTGGGATACTTCTCTGTGGGTATTGCATAAAAATTGTACGATAGAAATTCGCCCTTATCACCTGTAAGCTCTCCCCACATTTGCCTGAGCGTTTTGGCAGAAAGCAACAGTCGCATGGCCAGTTCACCGCGACGGTGAACATATTTGAAATCCTCGTTGCCGAAAGCCTCTGCAAGCTTTTGTACTTTTTTAAAGCGACGGCTATCTTCTGTCAGGTCCTGCTCAAAGGCGATATCCATAAAGGAGGGGCCATTCTCGTGTGCTAGAAAACGAACCTTTTCCTCTTGCTGCGACATCGTATATTCGAAGCCACCAATGGTTAAAGTTCCCTCCAGACCAATAGCATGTGATGCTTGTGGAAGGGGTAGTTTATTGTAAGGTTGATCAAAAAGAATATTTTGTATTTCACGATTAATCTGGTGATTGAGCAAAACAGACTTGCCAACCTCCCTAAGATTGTGAGTATGATTGGTCAAAACCACCACATAAAGATCCAGCTCAGGAAAAAAGCCGGCTTCGCAAACATAACCCGGCATCCCACCCTCATGATAGAGATAGGTATTCCCTTTGCGTTTTCCAATTTCCCATCCATAACCGTAATGCTCGCGACCCGTATTGCTGTGTTTTTGGAAGAGCTTTTGAGTATGTATACTGTCCAGCACCTGTTTTTGGTGAATGGCATGCATCCAACGATACACTTCAACTGCAGAGGCAAAATTACCACCGGCACCCTTCAGCCAGCTGTCGTGCCAGTATTCGGGAGTATTGTGCTGATCGGGCATACCTACATAAGCTTGTGCGAGTAAACCTTCCGATACATTGTCCGCACCGAAAGCACTGGACTGCATGGCAAGAGCATCAAAGAAGTTTTCCCTGAGGAAGTCTCCATAATCCTGCGAGGAAACCTGTTCTATAATAGCCGCCAGGATGATATAGTTAATATTGCTGTAATCGAATTTTTTTCCCGGCGTTTCATCGGAAGTCAGCTCTCCAAAATAATGTACCAGCTGATGGGTAGATATGGGCTCTGGCTGGGGGAAAACAATACTTTCATAATCATAGGTTTTACTTCGTGAGAAATCTTCATAAATGCCGGAGCTCATGCTAAGCAAATGATGGATGGTAATATTGCGTGCTGACTCACCCAGACCCGGAAAAAAATGATAAAGACTATCCGCTGTACTGATTTTCTTTTCCTGCACCAGCTTTAGAATAGCAGCGGAGGTAAAGGTCTTGGTAAAGCTACCCACACCATATACCGATTCATTGGTATTGGGAAGCTGCTTGTCTATATCGGCCCAGCCAAAGCTGTTGTGGTATACTACCTCATCTTTATGCATAACCAAAACGGTACCCGACAATCGGCCATACCAGGCATAGGAGGTTAGCAGGCTGTCGATATGCAGGCCTGCGTATTCTAAATCAGTGCTTAAGGGAAGAACTGTATGGCTTTTAGCGGGTTGACTGTTGCAACTGATAAAAAGCAAAAGGCTCATGAGGGTAGTGACAAAATAATGCATGATTTCTTTTTTAAATGAATAAATAATTTACCACAAAACTACCGGACTCAACACAATAAAAATATGCAAATATCTGAATTCTAAATTATAATGGATGCATATAGTCCTTTAAAGGCCAAGTTGCATTCATCCATTATAATCTATGGTTTACATTAAAAAACCTTTTTTGATCAATAAGTTGATTATTTACCAAAATATTTGTCTTATTTTGCTTATGATAATATCAAAAAACGGCCCAATTTATTATGCATCAGAACAATGCCATTTTAGCGTATATTTTCACGATATTTTCCTCAGTTTTCCAACATAAAATAACCTGCCATTATGACATTAGGAAAAATACAGAAAAATGCGGAAAAGAAAGGAAATCATCTATGTCAGAAAGGCATATAATTCATGTTGGTCAGAGATAGTCCCTAAACTGTATGAGAAGTGACCAGCATTTTGGATAATTGGAATGGGGTCCATCATCAACTTTAAACAATAAAATAATCATGAACAAAAAGTATATTGAAATTATCTTTCACATTTTGATCTGGCTGACGTTTTATATTTTGGCCATCGCTTATATACGTACCATAGGGCCTTTTAACAGAATTGACAACTCCATTTTGTTGCCTATTACCGTTGGGACTATCTTCAATGCATTGGTGTTTTACAGCATTTCCCTTTACCTGATACCCTTTTATCTGGTGCGCAAAAAGATGGCTGGGTTCTTCCTGGGTCTAGCCCTGGTATTTTTCGGTTCTACCCTGACAGAAACCCTGCTGGATTATTATTACATGGTATGGTTATACTCCAGTGCTGAAGAACCCTTTATATCTATGTTTCTTCTTAATGGGTTTGTGCATTTGGTATTCATCTCGCTATCACTGTCCTATGGCATCGGCAAAAACTGGGTAATTAACGAAAGAAAAAAGCAGCAACTGAACCAGGAAAGTATGCGGGCAGAATTAAAATTTTTGAAATCACAACTCAACCCTCATTTCCTGTTCAATGTCTTAAATATGGCCTATTCGAGTGCCAGTAGAAATGGTGATGAACGTACGGCCGACATCATCGAAAAACTCTCCGGGCTTATGCGCTATATGCTCTATGAAAGCAATGTAGAAACTGTAGAGATGAACAAGGAAATTGAATTTATCAGGACTTATATCAAATTGCAAAAAATGCGCTTTTCTTCAGATATGCCTGTAAAGGTAAATTTTGAACTCAGGGGAGATGGCTCCTCCTGTCGCATTGCCCCCTTAATTCTGATATCTTTTATTGAAAATGCCTTTAAATATGGCGTTAAACTCCAACAAGAATCAGAAATAAACCTTACTTTGCATTTGCTTAACGGAGAAGTAGATTTCACGATAACCAACACCGTTTTCGAAAACCGCAATTCCCTAAAAGAAAAGGACAGCGGCATCGGTTTAAAAAACACCCAAAAAAGACTGGAATTAATATACCCAGATCGTCACACCTTGGATATTGGCATGTCAAAAGGTATATTCAGGGTAAGATTATGGATAAAAATGGGAGAATAAAAAACGGTCTCATCAGTAATTCAATATACAGCTTATTAATCAACAAAGAGTTATGATACGATGTGCCGTAATAGATGATGAACCTTTTGCTCTGGATCTGATAAAAGATTATGTGGAGCGTACTCCCTTTCTGAGTCTATGCGGTGCATTCAGCAATCCCTTTAAGGCACTTGAATTTCTGAACACCCAACAGCTTGATCTGATCTTTCTCGACATCAACATGCCAGAACTGTCTGGCATTCAATTGCTGGCTTCATTGGTAAAACAGCCTCTGGTGGTTTTTACAACGGCCTATCCGGAGTTTGCGGCCGAAAGTTATGATTATGATGCCGTTGACTATCTACTAAAACCCATTAAATATGAGAAATTCCTGCGCAGTGCCAACAAGGCATCCATGAGAATAAATCAGCCAATAACAGATGTTCGCGCACCCATTGCTTCTTCAAGCGAAGGAGAGAAGAGAGAAGGGTTTGTTTTTGTGAAAAGCGGAAACAACATGATAAAAATCAGACTGGATGAAATTTTATTGGTGGAGGCAGCGGGCAATTACATCAGTTTTTGCACCCGGGAGAAGAAGATCATGGCTCTTATGAGCATGAAGGAGGTATTGGAGCTATTGCCGGAAGAAGATTTTGTGAGGGTACATAAATCCTTTATTGTAGCACAGCAACACATCCAAAGCATAGGTCGACATGAGATCATTGCTGCCGGTATTTCCATCCCCATAGGCATCACCTACCGTGAGCATTTTGCCAGGGTTATGCAAAGCAAATTTGGCTTGATCTAATGCAGAGCGAAAACACGCATATTGTTACAAAAATTATTTACCATTCCTTACCTTTGCTGCAACGCTTATTAACTGATTTTTCAATAATCCCCATCGCTATGGCTCAAAAAGCTACTATTGATCAAAGTACAACAAAAAATCTCACCCGACTGGTCAGCGTCTCCTTTTGGATACTTCTCTGGCTAAATGCCACGGCTCAGATTCCTGCAGGATATTACGATCCCGCTTTAGGGCTCACCGGCCCAGAGTTAAAAACAGCATTAAGCAACATCATCGACAACCATACCGTTCTCAGTTATGCCGATCTTTGGGATGCCTTTGATGATACCGATAAAAAAGACAATGGTAAGGTCTGGGACATGTATTCAGACGTTCCCGGAGGCACACCACCCTATGAATATACCTTCATCACCGATCAGTGCGGTAACTACTCCAAAGAAGGCGACTGCTATAACCGCGAGCATTCCTTCCCCAGAAGTTGGTTCAGTGATGCCAGTCCCATGTATACCGATATGTTTCACATCGTGCCTACCGATGGGTATGTAAATGGCCGGAGAGGAAATGACCCTTTTGGGGAGGTGGGCACTGCCAGTTTTACCTCTCTCAACGGGTCAAAATCAGGAACAAGCTCCTGGCCGGGCTATACAGGCACTGTATTTGAACCCATCGATGAGTATAAAGGGGATTTTGCCCGTGGATATTTATACATGGCCACCCGCTACGAAGATCTTATTTCGGCATGGAGCTCGCCCATGCTCGATGGCACCCCCTACCCTGCTTTTTCGTCCTGGGCCCTGAGCCTGCTGATCGCATGGCATGAATCGGATCCGGTGAGCATGAAGGAAATCAACCGCAACGACTCCATATATACCTGGCAAAACAACAGGAATCCATTTATAGATAATCCACAATATGTAGACCTTATTTGGGGCAGTCAATCTCCTACTTTGGCCATCACCTCCACACCACCCACCTCTGCTTTGGTGGGCGCTCTTTATGAATATTTTATTACCACAGCGGCAGGAAATGGAAATGAAGTCACCATTACGTGCCCTCAAAAGCCACAATGGCTTACCTTCAGTGCAGGAGCCAGTGGCAGCGCAACGTTATCGGGCACACCAACAGAAGCCGATATCGGTGCTCATTCGGTGAAGTTACTGGCTACCGATGGAGAATCGCAGACCGAACAGCTGTTTACCATTACTGTAGAGGTAAGTGTTCCCGAACTGCTCTTCACATCCATTCCCGTAACCACGGCACAGGAAGGAGAGCATTATTCCTACGACATAGAAGCGACTCTCGATGGAGAACCCTCACCATCTATAGAATATTATGCCATCAACATACCTGCCTGGCTAACCCTGACAAACCAGGACAATGGCACGGCATCGCTGTACGGACTTCCTTCTGAAGAGCATGTCGGATTGCATAACATTGAATTAAAGGCCGTATCGGGTCCATCAGAAGCAACCCAAAACTTTACCATCCAGGTAAAGAGTGCAGCCAGCGGCACCCAATATACCGAAACTTTTACCCTGATGCCTGGTGCCAACAGTGCCTATACCGACAGAACCTGGATAGGTGATCATGGCATTGAGTGGAGGGCAACCCATTCACGTACCGATTTATCGATCGACGGAAGGGCCATTTGTATGAAAGCAACAGTAGGCAGCTATCTGCTGTCGGAAGTCATATCCGGTGGAGTGACAAGCGTTTCTTTTGAACATCAGCAGCAGTTTACCGGATCAGGCGGTACTTTATCCTTGTTTATCAACGACTCCCTTATTGGAGAGCCCGTGTCCGTCAACACCGACATCGGATTCGCTACTTTCCATGGTATAAATATTACTGGTGACTTTACCATAAAACTGGTCTCGAACGGCGGCTCCAGGATGGCTATTGACAACCTTAGCTGGTTTGATTTCACAGATGACACAGGTGTGGATGCACCTATAGCTTCAACCATAAAGTTGTTCCCCAATCCCTTTAACAGAATATTGTACCTGGAGAATGCCAGGAATATGGAAAAAATAACTTTCTATAATGTAATGGGTCAGGCAGTGCTGCACATGGATAATCCAACAGGATCAGTATCCACCCAACACCTGAAACCTGGTTTGTACATCATCGTTCTAGAAGAATCAGGAGAAAATCCATTGTATATAAAAATGGTCAAATCGGAAGGTAGAAGATAAAAACTCTCCTTACCAACAGTACATAAGGAACAAAGCCCCGTCATTAGGCGGGGCTTTGTGTTGTATGGATAATTTATTTATGCTTATCTGCCTGATGATTTGGGCCGGTTTGAATTGGGGCCACTACTTTTTTTTCCTCCAGAGCGGGAAGGAGATTTAGAGGCAGGCTTAGATTTACCAAAACCTCTTCCTTCAGATTTGCGACCGCCTTCCGATTTCTTATCCGACCAGAATTTTCCTCCGCCATCAGATTTGCGACCGCCTGATGATTTTTTATCAGTCCAGGGTTTACTCCCCCCATCAGACTTGCTGCGTCCTTCGGCTTTTCTATCTGACCAGGGTTTACTTCCACCTTCTGTTTTACGGTCTCCTTCGCGTTTTCTGTCCGACCAGGGTTTGCCTCCACCTTCCGATTTGCGCTCACCATAGGATTTTCTGCCCTCTTCAGAACTTCTTCCGCCTTCTGCTTTCCTGTCGCTATATGGTCTTCTGCCTTCCTCAGAGCTTCTTCCGCCTTCCGCTTTTTGCCTGCCAAAAGGTTTTCGGCCATCCTGAGATTTTCTTCCTTCTTCAGACTTTTTCTCGTCAAAAGATTTTCTGCCTCCTTCAGATTTTTTATCACCATATGGTTTTCTGCCTTCGTCAGATTTTCTCTCTCCACGTGCTTCCCGCTCTCCAGGCTTTCTGCTGCTGCCCGACCTGTATTCCTTAAAGGATTTTTTTTCTTTCTCAAAGGTTGTATTATCTTCCGGATCCCGTGGTTTGGATTTCTTGCGGGTCTCAAATCCATCCTGTGATAGCTCTCCTTCATACGAATGGTCATCGGTTGTCTTAAACGATTTGCCTGTGGGTTTTTTATCGGGTCTTTTAGTTGAAGAAGATTTGTGCTGGGGATTGGCCATACGTTTGGCATGGAAATCTTCGTCCCGGTTTTCCTTACGGGGTCTTTTCCCTGCTCTGCTGGAAGTCTTATCGGAGCTTGAATTTTCTACCGATTTCATGATATCGAATATTTCATCCTCAGTGAGTTCACGCCAGTCGCCAAGGGGTATTCCCTTGAGGGTTATGTTCATAATCCTGACGCGTTCGAGTTTGGTGACTTCATAGGAGAAATGTTCGCACATCCTACGTATCTGTCTGTTTTTTCCCTGTACCAGCGTCATTCTCAACACCAAAGGAGATTCTTTTACCACCTTGCATTTTTTGGTTACCTCTCCTAAAATGGGAACACCATTGGCCAGGCCTTCAACAAACTCATCCGTAATAGGCTTGTTTACGGTAACAATGTATTCTTTCTCATGCTTATTTCCGGCCCTGAGGATTTTGTTTACGAGATCGCCCTCATTGGTAAGCAGGATTAACCCTTGTGAGTCCTTATCAAGTCTGCCAATGGGGAAAACCCGTTCGCTATGGTTGACGAAATCGACAATATTGTCCGTTGTAGTTGTTTCGGTGGTGCTGACGATACCCGCAGGTTTATTGAGGGCAAGTAGGATCAGAGGCTTTTCTTCTACCAGCTCGAGTTTCTGGCCATTAACCATCACCTTATCGCCAGGTTTAACATGGTCGCCCAGCTTAGCTCTTGAGCCATTAAGAAAAACACGGCCGGCTTCGATTAATTTATCGGCCTCGCGTCGTGAACAAATTCCTTTTTCGCTGATATATTTGTTCAACCGCGTGATTGAAAGGGTATTCATAAAGTAAAATGATTAGAATGGGTAAAAGGGGAATAGTGTATAAATCAATGTGTAAAGGTAATGTGTTTTCTCACTTGATTTACATGGTGATGGGTAATGAGATTTTTCACTCTTTGCGCCGTCACTATAGGGTTGCTTCTAAAAACCATTTTTCCCTGGTACATTATTCGATCTTTTCCGGTAACAAGTCGAAGTGAAACGGAGTTTTTGACCCATCCCCAGCCAAAAGAATAAAAGTGCAAAAACGTCCGGTATTAATCTTTAATAACCAACCTTGTCAAGAGCTTCTTTAAATCTTCTCCTTTTACGGGCTTGGCTATGTAGTCATCCATACCCAGGGCCATATATTTTTCCCGGTCTCCTTCAAAAGCATTGGCCGTTAATGCGACAATGGGAGGCAGGGTTTTATATTTTTTTTTCAGTTGTTGTGTAGCTACCACCCCATCCATCACGGGCATTTGTATGTCCATCAGGATGAGATCAAAAGATCCGGGTTTATATTTTTCTAAGGCTTCTTTACCATTTTGCGCCACCACTACTTCATGTCCTATAGACTCCAGCAGCAGACTAACCACTTTTTGATTAACCACTTTGTCTTCAGCTAATAATATTCTGTATGTCGGTTCTTGTTCTTTAGTCCCTGAAATAGTTTGTGCGGCATTTTTGTCTTCATCATCTTTTGTCTGGGCAATGAAGTTAAAATAAAAAGCACTCCCTTCGCCGGGGGTTGATTCAGCTTCTATATGCCCCCCCATAAGCTCAGATAGTTCCTTGCAAATGGGTAGACCCAAGCCGGTGCCTTCCACATACATATTTTGCCTGCTGTAATCCGATTGTTCAAAGGGGTGAAACAACAGGGATAAAAATTCCTTTTGGATACCAATACCCGTGTCGCTAACTTTTACCCCAAAAATAAAATTCTTATCATCAATCCATTTCTCCAAAAAAGCATGGACTGATATTTTGCCCTCATGTGTAAATTTTACTGCGTTAGAAATTAAATTATTGAGGATTTGTTTTATACGCTGCTCATCGGCTTGAATAAACTCAGGTAAATCAGGGTCGATGTTGATTTCCAGCTTAATATCCTTCTGACTTACACCATTAAAAAATTTGCGGGTATATTCTAAGAGGGAACTAACGCTGCAGATGTTTTTCCTTAGTCTTATTTTTCCGGCTTCTATCTTTGAATAATCAAGAATCTGATTGATGACTTCAATAAGGTGGTCGGTTGATAATTTTAGCGTGTTGACAAAATCCAACTGGTTACGATCAAGATGGGTAAGCGATAACAGCTCCACCATGCCCAACACTCCGGTAAGGGGTGTGCGGATTTCATGACTCATATTAGCCAAAAATTTTTGCTTAAATTTTACCGATTGTTGGGCTATTGCAACATCACGAAGGAGTTTTTCATTTTCCTTGCGTTCGGATATTTCACGCAATACGCCCAACACCTGCAGAGATCCATCTTTATAAATAGGGGTTGTAGAAACTTCAACATCAACCAACCTGCCCGACTTAGTTTTAACCTCCATTTCGAAGACACTTTTTGAATGCTTGCCCTGGGGCTTGTCTTTCCATCCACCATCAAAAAGATTATTGCTCCAGTCGTTGAGCAGATCATTGGTGCTCATCCGCCTACTTACCAGTTGATCAAATTCATACCCTGTCAGCTCACAAAAACGATGGTTAACGTATTCAAATTTTTTATTTTTCAACAGATAAATGGCATCAAAGGAATTCTCAGTCAGCAGCCTGAATTTCTCCTCTGATTTTCGCAATGCCTGCGCTGTTCGTCGATCTGAAATATCCGTAGCGGTAATAAAACAGTTGTTGTCATCTGTAGCTTCACCTGTTATGAGCATATAAACGGGCTCATCATGTTTACGTTCTATGGCTATTTCGCATCTCTCTCTTGATTGGCTTGAAAGAACCCTGTCCATTAAGCGATTAAAAACAGGTTTGGATTCGTTGGTCAAAAAGAAAATAAAATTAGAATGCAATAAATCTTTTCGTTCCTTGCCCAGTAATTGAGCACCGGATATATTGGCCTCTATTATTTCTCCCCCCTCAGCAAGAGTAAAATATCCTGCCGGAGCGTAATCATACAGTTTTTTATACTTTTGGGCAATCTGCCTTTGGGCCTCCTCCGCTTTAATAAGTTCTTCATTTTGCATTTCCAGCTCAATCTGGTGCACCTCCAACTCGTGAATGAGTTTTTGAACATCAGTCTTTTCAGACAATGAAGGATGTTCAACCATTTTATCCTTAGCCAGTTTTTCTGCTTTTTCCCTAAGCATACTGGTCTTATGTTTAAAATCAATATTTTTCATAATCATCTCTCCAATTTGAGTATCACACTCAGGTTCCATTTCCCGGTTCAGAAAAAGCCCCTCATTTTCGTTTCTTTAATTCTTCATTGGCTTTTTTCAATTCCATTTCCAATTCTTTGGCATCGGTAATATCCATAAAAGTGATTACCAGGCCATCGATTCGATCATCGAGGGTTCGGTAAGGCATGATACGGATGTTATACCATTTTCCTTCAGTAGTAGTTATTGCCGTTTCGATGGTGGTAAGATTTTTTAAAACCTGCCGGGAATGTTTATCGAGTTGCTTATACTCAAGATTATTGGCCAGATCAGTAAATGGTCTTCCAATATCTGTTTTCCTAAGTTTAAAAATTTTTGTTGCCTTTTCGGTAAACCGCCGAATGTTGAGTTGTTTGTCGAGAAATAAAGTAGCAATTTCGGTACTATTGAGCAAGTTCTTCATGTCGTCATTAGACTTGAGGAATTCACTGACTTTATTTTGCAACTCAGCATTTACCGAATGGAGTTCCTCATTGAGGCTTTGAAGTTCTTCTTTGGATGTTGTAAGTTCCTCGTTGGTGGATTGCAACTCTTCATTGGTGGATTGCAACTCCTCATTGGTTGATTTCAACTCTTCCTGAGAAGTCTGCATTTCTTCGCGGATGCTTTGTATTTCTTCATGGCTACGTTTAAGCTGCAATTCGAGCTCCTGCTCCCTGTTGTTTGATTGTTTTCTTCCTTTTCTCTCTCCTGATTCCTCAGAAAAAACAGGTTCAGGCACAACAGAAAACAACACCAGATTAAATCCCTTAACAGATGAAGGATGTTCCAGTTGCTGAACAGTAACGTCTACAAAAACCTCCTGCCCATCATTATTCACCTTTACTCCGTGTAATGTTGCAGGTTCATAGTCATGCCTGGCCCTGCGAAACAAACCGTGCAATTCATTGCGAAGGCCTTCACGTGCCATGGCATAAATATTCCAGTTTGCCTTGCCGGCTACAGGCTCCAAAAAACGTCCTGTTCGTCCGCTTATGTAAACAATATCACCTTTATTGTTTACCAATACCCCTGAGGGCGAGAATCGTTGTAATATCAGATGATCAACGATCTCCTGAACATTCTCAGTGACTACTGCATTTGACGGGGTATCTGTATGATGATCATTATTGCCCGGCCTGAACGAACTGGGGAAGTCTGATAATTTATGTGCTGAAGGTGCCGGAGTACGTCGGTATATTTTAAGACGGGCTTCAATATCTTCAAATCCAGCATTATCTTTTGCAATGGTTTCAGCATTGCCCAACACCAGCAGGCCACCGGGATTCAACACAAAATTGAACAGTTCAATCAGCTTATGCTGCAAATCCGCCTCCATATAAATGAGCATATTGCGACAGGTAAGAATATCCAGTTTGGTAAAAGGAGGATCTCGGGTAATATTCTGAGGGGCAAAAATAACCATTTCTCTAATCCGGGTATTGATCTGATAATGATCTCCATCAGCAATAAAAAACTTTCGTAAACGCTCTTCATTCACATCAGCAGTAATATTTTTGGTAAAAATACCTTTACGGGCTTTGTCAATACCGTCGTCATCCAAATCAGTAGCAAATATCTGCATACTGATTGACTTTTCCGTTTTACTCTTTTCCAGGGCTTCATGAAAAATAATGGCCAAAGAATAGGCCTCTTCACCCGTAGAGCAGCCTGTAACCCAGGCACGCATTATGTAACCATCTGGCAGGGTGTCAATTATATCGGGCAAGGTTTTATTCCTTAAGTAATCCCAAACGGGTATATCGCGAAAAAAATAGGTAACCCCTATTAATAACTCTTTGAACAGGATGTCGATTTCTACAGGATTTTTTTGCAAATAGCGGACATAATCCGACATGCCTTCAATCTGAAGTGCACTCTTGCGTCTTTCTATGCGGCGAAAAACGGTGGTTTTCTTATAGCTGGAAAAATCGTGTGCCGTTTTCTCACGAATAAGGATGATCACCTTATCCATATCGCTTATGGTTTTACTCTCAAGTGGGGATGTCATTGGGGCAGAGAAATTATATTTTAATAAAGACAATAGTTTTGAAGGCAATTCAGCGGCAGGAGCTATAACATCAGCAAAAGTAGCATCAAGGGCATGCAAGGGCATGCTGTTGAATTTTGCCGTGTCGGGATCCTGCACCAACACCAGACCATTCTTTTCTTTTAGAGAACGCAAACCCTGGCTGCCGTCAGACCCCATTCCAGAGAGTATAATGCCTGCACAATTTTCCCCAAGATCAGCTGCCATTGAACGAAAGAAAATATCTACAGGCAATCTGACCCCATGGGTTTTTACTGCATCAAAAAGATGCAACCTTTTCTTTAGAACAGATAAACTTTTGTTGGGAGGAATAGTATATACCGTGTTGGCTTCGACTTTCATATTGTCGCGTGCCTGTAAAACCTTCATAGAAGTGATTCGTTGCAACAATTCGTGCAGGACACTTTCATGATTGGGATCAAGATGTTGTATAATGACAAAAGACAGGCCTGTATCAGATGGTATATTCCGGAAAAAATCCTCCAGGGCTTCCAACCCCCCTGCTGAAGCTCCTATTCCTATCAACGGATAATTACCTTTATTATCTTTCTTCCTTTTATACATTTGCCTCTCTGATTTTAAAATATTTGTCAATGCCATATTTAAATTCAATGCTTTTAGAAAATTCGGGAATTCAAATATCCCTGCCTGAACAATTTAGTATATTATCAGTTCATTTGAAAAAACAACCAATCCGTCTTTAAATCCACACAACAAAGTAACAACAAATATAAGGTACTCTAAAATAGATTGAAAATAATTAACCCATTATTAACAATAAAAGTGATGCTAATCGTATTTTTATGGAATTACGACAAGAATTTTCAAGCTTCAACCCTAGTCGACCAAAATATTTTGTGCGACCTTTTCTGTCACCATAGCAATTTTCGATGCAGATATTTCAAAATCTTTCAACAGGCATTCTATCAGTGCATCTGCAAATTCTGCATCTAAAGCTATCAGCAACCCACCCGATGTCTGTGCATCGCACAAAATAAGCTTAAGCATTTCAGGAATTCCATGGGCATACTGTACATGAGGTGATACAAACTCCATATTGTTTTTGCTGCCTCCCGGCACAGCACCAGCCATGGCAAGCTCATACACCCCATCAATAAGCGGCACATCCTGGGCTTGCACTCTGCAGGACACTCCCGAGCCGGTCATCATTTCATTCAGATGACCCAACAGCCCGAAACCGGTAATATCCGTGCAGGCATGAACAGGAAATCGTTCCATGGCCCGGGCTGCTGAAGCATTAAGAGTAATCATCACCTCACGGGCAGCAAGCGCTATTTTCTCATCGGCCAAATTACGTTTTAAGGCCGTTGAAATAATCCCTGTACCAATAGGCTTGGTAAGAATAAGTGCATCTCCGGGCCGGGCACCGCTGTTGGTAATGATTTTATCAGGATGAATGACACCACTTACCACCATGCCGAATTTAGGCTCAGGATCTTCAACCGTATGCCCACCCAATACACTTATACCTGCCTCTGCTGCTTTATCCGATGCCCCTCGCAGGATATCCTTCAAAACCTGCATAGGCAGGCGATTGCTCGGAAAACCAACAATATTCAGGGCAAATAATGGCTTTGCCCCCATGGCATAAATGTCGCTCAGTGCATTTGCAGCGGCAATGGCCCCAAAAGCATAGGGATCATCAACTATTGGGGTAAAGAAATCGAGTGTCTGCACGATAGCAATATCATCGCTGATACGATACACTGCAGCATCATCGGAAGTACTGGTGCCCACCAAAACATTGTTATCAAACACCGCAGGCAAATCCTTCAGCACCTGCTCCAGGTATTGTGGTCTTATTTTGCAGGCACAGCCCAAACCCTGGGTATATCGGGTCAGCTTAATAGTTCCGCTTTCCATTACATCCTCAGATGCAACTCCTTCTTTACCATCCGAAAGCCTCCTAACGGCATCGATCACCATCTTAGCCGCCTTGCGGATATCCTCCTCCGAGGTGTTTTTCCCTGTTGAAAACCGGATGGTTCCCATGGCAAATTCCAGCGGTACCTTCATGGCTGTGAGCACAGGAGATACATCTACTGTATCCGAATGACAGGCAGCTCCTGCAGAGGCTGCAATTAAACTTAGCTCATCCAGCAGCACATTGGCTTCAACACCTTTAAAGCTAATGCTTAAGGTATTGGGCAGACAAAAATCAGGATGCCCGTTTATGCGTGTAGCCGGTAATACCGCCTGCAATTCCTGCAAAAGCAGATCACGCATAGCCCTCATATGACTGGAGTTGTTATTAAAATCTCGCAGGGCCACTTCAGCTGCTTTTCCCAATCCGACAATTTCAAGTATGTTCTCGGTTCCTGCACGTAAATTTTGTTCATGATTGGCTCCATGCATAAGTTTCTGCAGCTCTACTCCTCTTCTGATGTATAGGGCCCCAATCCCTTTGGGAGCATAAAATTTATGCCCTGCCAACGATAACAGGTCAACGCCCATAGTATTTACATCCAGCTTAAGTTTCCCGGCAGTCTGTGCTGCGTCACTATGAAAAAGAATGCCTTTTTCCCTGGCTATAACACCAATTTCTTCTATGGGTTGAATGGTACCTGTTTCATTGTTGGCGTGCATCACACTGATCAGGATCGTTGTGGCCTTTATGCTTTTTTTCAGATCAGAGATGTTGATGCGACCATATTCGTCAACATCCAGATATGTCACCTCGAATCTTTCGGATTGAAGAAAGCGGCACACTTCGGTAACGGCAGGATGTTCAATTTGAGTGGTAATGATATGATTTCCCTTGTGCCGGTTCTTAAAAGCAGCTCCCTTGATGGCATAATTGTTTGCCTCAGTACCGCCACTGGTAAAGACAATCTCATCAGGATAGCAATTGATCAGACCTGCCAACTGCCGGCGGGCATTCTCCACCGCTTTTTTGGTTTGAATACCATACACATGCGAGCTTGAAGGATTACCAAAATACTGATCAAGGAAGGGTTGCATAGCTTCCCGTACTTCACTGTCGATGGGTGTGGTGGCATTATAGTCTAAATATACAGGATTCTCCATGGGTACAAATCAGATTAGGTTGTTTTTAATACAATGCGTTAAGATTTGCTGAGCATTATCTTCGGCATCGGCAGATGAGCATTGGATATACGTAACGGTTTGCTTTAGCTCAAGATCAAAGGCGTAAGTCTTATCGTAATAGTTGAGCACGATATCAATGGCTGCCTCAAAATTATTCTCTTCAAGTGCGGTCACAGCAGCCTTTTCGTGTTGTCCACCCAATCGGCGACTGATTTTATGTACGGCATCAATAAGCATGGGCACAGGAAAAGAGGCATATTCTTTTGCCAAATGTTTTATGCGTTCCTCTTTAGGAATATCTATGCATAGGGTAATTGCTTGTTGTTTCTTTTGATAAAGCGCCTCGGGAACATTAAGTTTCCCAATAAAGCGACTTTCATCTTCTATCCAGATGGGCTTTTGTGGATCGAGGGTATACCACAAATCGGCAAGATTATTCTCAAATTGCTCGTTGGTGGGTTGAGGCCTTTCGCCCATGGCTCCAAAAGCAGAGCCTTTATGGTTTGCGCATCCCTCCAGATCGAGAATTTGCTGCCCCTTTTCTGCCAGACGATGGATAATGTGCGTTTTTCCGGTGCCGGTTTTTCCCGACAACACCAGGAGTTCGCAATCCCGCTCCCATGATTCCCTGATAAAACGCCTGTAGGATTTATACCCACCCTGTAAAAGATATACTTTAAAACCAGCGGTAGAAAGAAGCCATGCCATGCTTTCCGAACGCATACCACCCCGCCAGCAGTGAATCAGCACTATATTTTTGGGCGCAATCCTTCGGGCAGCTTTCACCAGGTCCTGCAGTTTTTTCCCCACGTAACCCAAACCTTCCAGAACAGCAGCCTGACGCCCCGATTTCTTGTACAGAATACCAATATTATGGCGTTCTTCGTCGTCGAAAAGGGGTAGGTTCGTGGCCCGCGGAATATGTCCCTGAGCAAATTCTCCCGGGGAGCGGACATCTATAACCGGAAAGGAATTGCGCAATTCAGAGAATTCGCCAGCATCTATTGGATGTATCATTTTTAATTTGGCTTTTAGCTTTTGGCCCTGGCTTTTAGATTTTAGATTTCATAAAGAAAAAAGGCAGTAGCGCCACAAAATTAAAGAATACTATCCACTTTCGGTCATCAAACAAATTTATCTTTCATTTGGGATTTTAGATTGTAGATTTTAGAATTCAGATTTTATATCTTAGTTCTTAGATGTTAGTTCTTAGATTTTAGATGTTAGTTCTTAGATTTTAGATCTTAGTTCTTAGATCTTAGTTCTTAGATTTTAGATCTTAGTTCTTAGATCTTAGTTCTTAGATTTTAGATCTTAGTTCTTAGATCTTAGTTTTTAGATCTTAGTTCTTAGTTTTTAGTTCTTAGTTCTTAGTTCTTAGATTTTAGTTTCCATCCATTATGTCCATTTTCCGCATTAACCTGCACGATAGCGGACAAATATTCAAAATGCTATATGGTATAATATTGAGCTGAACTCCTGATTAACAGAGCAGGAAGGGAATTAGCACATATTTTGCTAAAAGGATAAAAAATACCAATGCGAGATCTCTTGCTGCGCCCGGGATGCTTTCATAATATAAAGTAGTCTAACCAGAAATTATTAACATAACGAAACCCAAAACCATCTCCAATGATCAACAACTCTATCAAAACATCCCTGAGAAATATTATTAAGCAGAAAAGTCATACCGTAATTAATATTCTGGGACTCTCCCTTGGGCTGGCCATAAGCCTGCTGATATGGGTTTATGTGCTACAGGAGCTTAACTACGATAATTTTTATGATGATTACAAGCAGATATTTCGGGTACACAGCACTGTAAGCACAGGAACGGGACAACCACAGACCATTCCTACCGCCATGTTTAAACTCTCTGAATTAGCTATGGCAGAAATCCCTGAGATAGAGAATTATGTCCGTTTTAATAACTTCTATGGTACCTCTTCTGTTACTTATCTGGACAAGAAAGTATATATGAAAGACATTATGCTAACAGATTCAACCTTTTTTTCTATATTCAATCTTCCCTTTATAACGGGTGATGCCGCCAGCTCATTAAAAGAGGCCAATTCGCTGGTATTGACCAAATCATCGGCCATGCTTTTATTTGAGAATCCTGAAGAAGCCTTTGGTAAGATGGTCACCTTTAATGGAAATACCTACCAAATTACCGGCGTAATCCAGGACATTCCCCAAAACACCCATCTCGACATATCGGGCCTGGTCCCTCATTATGATCTGGCTAGTGGTGTGAAAGATAATGGATACAACTGGTATACGTATTATAAACTGAAGCCTGGAGCTAACCTTGAATCTGTAGCAGAACAGCTTGATAAAATGGCTCTTGAAAAAATAATAGCGGTGCACCCTATATTAAAAGATTTTAATGTGAAGCAGGTAAGCCACCTGATGAATATTTCTGATATCCATCTCAGATCTAACCTGGTATGGGAGATGAAAACCAATGGTAATAGGCAAACCCTGGCAGTTTTTATTATTCTTTCGCTATTTATTCTGGTGGTGGCGGTAATTAACTTTGTCAACCTGGCTACTGCCCGAAGCATGCTACGTTCAAAGGAGATTGGCGTACGAAAAGTGGTGGGAGCAAGCAAACTGGGATTAATCCGACAATTCATGACAGAGTCGCTGGTGATAACTGTTCTGGCATTTTTTATTGCAATGGCCATAACCGAAATCGCCAGCGGGTATTTCTCCCAACAACTTGGTCTTGCCATAAATACATCGATTCTATTTAGTCTGCAGGGCTTAGCCGTTCTAATTCTCATCATAGGTTTTACGGCCCTGCTTTCCGGTTTATATCCGGCATTTTATCTCGCCTCCTTTGATCCCATTAAAACACTTAAGGGTGAACAGGTAAAAGGTCGCAAAGGACAAGGGTTCAGAAGAATACTGGTGGTCTTTCAATTCAGCGTGACCATCATGCTCTTAATATCCTTATGGGTTGTGGCATCACAGCTCAGGTTCATGCAAAAACAAAATATGGGTTTTGATAAAGAACAGATTATCGTGGTCAAGGATTTATCCCCCAGGATATCTCAATCCTTTGCAACCACCTGCCAACAGCTGGAAACACAAAACAGGATTATGAAAACAGCAGGAGCAAACTTTTTATTTGGTGGAAACAACCGAATTGATATCATATTAGAAGAAGGTGTTTCTAAAGAAAGTGGCGTTAAGGCAGATATAGTGTCCATCGATCAACATTTTCTCGAATTGCTGGATATCCCCCTGATTGAGGGCCGTAATTTCTTTGCCAATTCTCAACAGGATGCTCAATCTGCTTTTTTACTCAATGAAACAGCGGTACAAGCGATGGGCTTCACCGACCCCTTAGGTAAAAGACTCGACCTTTTTGGACGAACCGGACCCCTGGTAGGTATAGTAAAAGATTTTCATATTAAATCGTTTCATTCCCCCATTGAACCCCTGGTAATCATTTATGCGCAAAATGGGTTTTCTAATCTGTATATAAAAGTTTCTCCCGGCGACATGCAGCAGGCTCGCCAACAGATTAGTGCGGTATTAAACGATATTGATCCTGCCTACATGCCTGACATGATTTTTTTGGATGAAATGGTTCAGGCATTTTATGAAAAGGAAAAAACTACCACCGGTCTGCTTTCCGTTGGCGCTGTTTTAGCCATAATAATAGCGCTTTTAGGAGTTTATGGCCTTGCGGCCTTCTCTGCCGAACGCAGGACGAAAGAAATTGGCGTTCGTAGGGTATTAGGAGCCTCGGTTAAGAATCTTTTGTGGGTATTTACCCGTGAATCGATTGCCTTGACAGCCATTGCCTTCATCATTGCCACACCCCTTAGTTGGTATATCATTGATGGCTGGCTGGACAATTTTCTGCTCAGGGTTAGTATCAATCCTTTGTGGTTTGTGATTCCGGGTATGATGGTCTTTTTGATGAGCACGATCATCATCAGTATCCAAATCTGGATGACAACAAAATCAAATCCGGTAAAGAGCCTTAGAACGGAATAAGATATACGCATCACGGAAAGTGTGGGTAAACCAGCAGAAAGATAAAAAAAGAAGTTGCCTTTTTGAAGTGCAACTTCTCCTTTTTATCAACTATGCCTGATTAGTTATTCTGAATACTTATATTCCAGATTCCGGCCTCCTTTATCTGGAACTCGATATAGCTTTCATACCGGTTACTCGTAAGGGGATTTGTTACTACATATCTCATTCGGCAGGTAAGGGGGAAAGAAGCCTCCCTTATGCTACTCCTGACCCCATCCAGGTTTACAAACCCGGTACTGGATTCTAATGTAACATCGGTAACCTGCAAGTTGCCACTTTCAACAGACTGAAAACGGAATTTCACCTGATCTCCATCACCTTCCCTTACAAAATTTACCCGTGAAATATTTCTCTCTGCGAGTAATTCGTAAGGGCGGCTGGTCTCCGATTGCATAGTAGAGGAGTTTACCGTAATAGGCTTGGGGGTAAACATATCACCCAATCGAACATTGAGTGCAAACTGGATATAGCTCATTCTCTTCCAGTTGTAGTCGACCCCTATAGGAGTCAATGCCTGGGTGTAGCGTCCGCTAAGATATAAGCCTTTATAAAGCTTAACTCCCGCACCCACCAGATAGCCCAGTTCGGGATTATTGAAATCGTGTACATTTTCCTGTATTTCAACAACCGGTGCCGGCTTTGAAGAATTATAGGTTTCTTTTAAGTATTGACTGGAACGAAGTAAAAGATCGAAACTAAATCCACCCTCAAAAAACAACCGCTTTAAATGCAGCGTTAAAACCACCGGAATCAGCAAAGAAGTCTGATTCACCTGGTTATCGATTAGTCCATCCTGGGTATTTGGCATGGCTACATTTTCAGAATGGAATCCTTTTTCATTCAAAAACAATTCCATTTTTACCCCTAAAGGATTGGAGAATATTTTTTCAAATCCTATTCCATATTGATAGCCCAGCTTAGGACTAAACAAATCGGATTTATTTCCGGTAACACGCGAGATATTGGTACCTCCTTTAATCCAGAAAAGATGCTGGCTATTGGCCTTTACCCCCACCAAAAGCAACACTATGCATAATAAAAAAGCCCTGTTTGTTTTCATTGTAATCATATAAATGTTTTTGAGGACAAATTTAATATATTTCCCTAAAAACAATAGTTAATAATTAAAATATTAAAGAGCTAAAAACTAAAAACTAAGAACTAGAAGTGAAAAGTTGATACGCAACGAGTGATGGGAACAGGTTTAGTCCCTCATTGAAAGCCCCCTGGTTTCTTCCTTCCAGCCTCCATGTTTTGAGTTCTTAGTTCTTAGTTTTTATTTCTTAGTTTTTAGTTCTTAGTTCTCAGTTTTTAGTTCTTAGTTCTTAGTTTTTAGTTCTTAGTTTTTAGTTTTTAGTTTTTAGTTTTTAGTTTTTAGTTTTTAGTTCTTAGTTCTTAGTTCTTCGTTTTTAGTTCTTCGTTTTTAGTTCTTAGTTCTTAGTTTTTAGTTCTCAGTTTTCCAATATACCATTTGTGGCATACATTTTGTTTTGTTAATAAAAAAGCAAAACTCATCATAAATCCAACTGATATGAAAAAGCTACTCTTTACATCCGTCTTAGCACTGTTGTTTGGGGGCCTCAGCGTCCTCAGGGCACAAAACCAACCCGACGAATATCTGGGTTTGCCCGGTGACAACCTTAACCTTTATGCTGTTATGAATCTCTTCCAGGAATCAGAAACACTGGAAGCCTTTGAAAGAAGTCTCAATGATCCCGAGCAAATGATCAACAATCTTGACCTCAACAGAGACCAGCTTGTAGACTATATCATGGTGCAGGATTATAAAGAAGACCATATCCATCAAATCGTTTTACGGGTGGCCCTAAACCAGCAAGAATACCAGGATGTAGCCGTCTTTACCGTCGAACAATTTCGCGATGGCGCAGTACAGATACAACTTATTGGTGATGAAGCACTATATGGCCGCAATTATATCGTAGAGCCTGTATATGCAGAAACCCCCAATCCGGGATATCGCGGAAATGCTAGACGCACCCAGGAACGTGTTACGGTAGTAGGCACCACCTATTATGAGATAGCCTCCTGGCCGGTGATCATACACATCACCCGTCCCGGATACAGAGTATGGCGTTCATCATGGCACTGGGGATACTATCCAACTTACTGGCACCCCTGGACCCCTCACTATTATCACTATTACTACGGATACCACTACAACTGGCATTCACACTACTATGCACACTATCGCCCCTGGGACCACCATCGCAGCCGACACTACCACAACACCTATTATACCGAAGTACGTCATTACTCACCTACCGTGGTAGTAAACATTAACAATGGTCGTTACAGAAACACTTACAGCCGTCCCGAGAAAAGGAGAGAAGGGGAAGTATTATTTACCCAGAGACACCCCGACAAGAAGCTTGACAACACCATACAAAGAGCTGAAGGACGCAGAACAGGTGGTGATGCTGCTGTTCAGAGAAACGGATCAGGAAATAGTGAACTCCGTAGTGTACCTGCCCGGGGAAGATCAGAATCAGCTAATCCTGCCCCGACAAGAGCAAGAAGTTCAGAATCCAATGCACCACGTCGTGTGGAATCGGTGAACGGACAATCAGGCCGCACTCCCGCTTCCAGACAAAGTGGAGAGATAAGCAGGGAACCCCGCAGGGAAACCAATGGCAGTGCAGTTCAACGCAGTGCTCCAAGGCAGCAATCAGAACCTAAAAACACTGCGGCACCTGTGCGAAGAGAAAATAATTCGCCTGCCGTAAGGCAAAATGCTCCACGTCAACGTACTGAAACGCCCCGTCAGGACACCCGGGTGCGAGAAAACAGAAACAGGCAGCAGCCCCAGGTGCAAAGTCGTCCCGCACCTCGCAGGCAAACGACTCCGGCACCTTCAAATAATGTTGGACGTTCATCAAGACCTTCATCTGTTGAAAGATCTCAGCCTTCAAGGAGAGAAAGTCCCAGGGTAAGCAATCCAGCTCCTGCCAGAAGCAGCAGCAGACCTTCAAGACAAGAAGCTTCTCCGGCACCAGCAAGAGAATCATCAACACCAAAAACAAATCGTTCAGCACCGCAACGCCAATCGGAAGAAAGACAAACAGAAACCAAGCGTCCTTCAAGGAGGTAATAGCAGCTAAGCAATTCATCGGGCTTGGTTATAAAGAATGAATACAAATGATTTCACAAACTATATCGACAGTATAACAACCTATTAATTTCCAATCCACCTCGCCCAATATCCCCATTTAAAGTAAGCGCGGAGCAGTTTAAAACTGCTCCGCGTTTTTTTATGGTTTGCATCATTCTCGGTATAGATCAAAAAAGGAGATTCCCCTAATCAGGATCAAATCAACTCCTGACCAAGTCCGTACTTAAACCGTATTTAAACCGTATATTTACGGTTTAAATACGGTTTAAGTACGGACTTGCTACGAGTCGGTGCTCCGGTTGTAGCTTTCACTAATGCGACAAATAGCTTTGCTATGCAATCTCCTGTTGACTTTTCCAGACAAGTCTTTGCATAATACGGATTCATTAAAAAACCCGGAAGGTGAAATATACCCCCCGGGTTTATTAAGTAACCACCACTTGTGGTTCTGGTTCTTTTATTGATTCATAGCAGGATCTTTTGGTAAGAAAAAGCGATTCTGCTTAATTAAAGGTAAGTCGTTCTATGTCCTGCCAGCTATTATCAGCAAAACGCTTTCTTTCCATCACAAAACCATCCTCCTGACCTAAAGTGAATACATATTGCATGATTTCATTGTCGAGAGGCGCTTCTTCATCAGAACCTTCAGGCAGATTGTCAAACACCAGCACACCGTCGGTAAGCTTACCCTTGTAAAGACTGGTGACGGAATAAAAATCATCGTACACCACCAACTGGAAAAGATTATTTTGCCGGTTATAATTGATGGTAAAATTAAAAGAGAAAGCAAAGCTTACATCGTAAGAGATATTCCCACTGATCATATTGTCTACATAATGGAATGCCGATTCGACCTGGTCGAAGGTTCTCCAGTCGCCTGTTCGGGTCATATATTCCACCTGCACATTCCATTTACCCGCCATAGTAGCAATGCTGCTCATAAAAGGACAGGCAGGCATGGCAAAAAGTTGCTGATCGGGCTCAGGGTTGAAAGTAATGTCAGAGATTTCGGTAATGGTATGCCTGGTCCTGTAAGTTTGTTCAATAAAATGAGCAAACATGATTCCATGCACCTGCCGATAGTCGTCGTAATATGTTTCTGCCTCCACAGGAACGGCAAAGTCGATCCAGGGGCTGATGCTCTTGTAAATAAGATGAGTCTTACTGTTGATATACCAGGTTTCACCGGTCATACCGGGTCTGATAAGAGAAACCACATACATGTCCATACCATCAACATTCTCGTTTTCTTTAAGCTCAAGAATAAACCCTCTTTCTTTCCATCGGTAAAAGGGTGTCACAAGCTCAGCCTTCTGCAAAAGCACATGTTGTTCGAATTTATTCATTTTACGGGGGAAATCAAATCCCTGCCAGGGATCTATGGTCCAGAAAGTCTGGGTGTCGTACCCCTCTTTTATGCGGTTTTTGCCCAGGAAATAATCGCAGTAAAATGCCCCCTCGACGGTTTTGAGGGTATAAAAATCGTTTACCTCACTGAACCCGGTATACTGTCCTTTCAGCTCTAAAGCCTTCACGGATCCCAGGAGTTCATGTCCACCGCAGGCGTCAATATGCCTGGCGATGATTTCCTCCAGCTGCCTGTTTTGGGGTGTGTTAGCCTGTGCAACAAAACTTGTTAGCATAGCCAATAGCAATATATTACGTATCATAGCTTTTTGATTTTTGAATGGCATAATTATAACGGTAGCAGCCTGAAGCATCCTAAGATCTTATTTGCTTTTTTGCATAATGCGTAAACAGGCAAGGCGTGTATGGTTTCTCAGATAGAGCCTGCCTGCCGAATAAGAGGGTGCTGTCCATGAGCGACCTTCAAGCACCTCTGTAGTGGCTGTTTCACGATACTCTTCCGCGGTGGCTTCTACCAGGGTAAGCACACCAAGATCGGATAGCACATACAGGTGGTTGCCGATTAAAACCAGGCTGCCCTTGCCAAAACCACGCTTAAGCCATTTGCGCTCTCCGCTGGTTGCATCAATGCATTGCAGGGTGGCCACATTAAAACCATAAATATAACCATCCTTGTAACAGGAGGAACTAAAATCATTGCGCATCAGTGATGACTTCATTATTTCTTCAGGTGTCCCGTTGTTCATTTTGATGATAAAACTGCCTGCATCATTGGCTGCAGATACAAACAACAGGTCGGGTTCGATAAAAAGCGGTAATGCCATGGGCGAACGCAGGGGCATTGTATGCGACCAAAGGGAATCGCCAGCAAGATCAAAAGCATATAAGATTTTCCCACTGGTAAATATCACTTGTTTTACGCCATTCACCTCGATGGCAATGGGTGAGTTGTATGCTGTGGCTATATTGCTGTTGTGCCATCTAAGGGCTCCGGTAAATTTATCGAAAGCGGCAAATCCATGATCGTCTTTGCCCCCCACCTCTATCATCAGAAGATCATCTACCAGCAAGGGAGAAGACGAGTAACCCCAACGAGGGCAGGTACTACCATATTGATTTACAAAATCAACGCTCCATATTATTTCACCATCCATTCTGTTCAATGCAGCCAACTTTCCCGAAGCGCTAAAACAATAAATATTTTGCTGATCAACAGCAGGAGTAGACCGGGGACCATCACCCCAGTCGTCCACGTCAATATAGATGGTATCTATCCTGGTGCTCCAGAGCCTTTCGCCAGTGGCAGCATCCATTGCTACCAGTGTTTCCCATCCTATCAGGCTGTCGATTTTTTCGCCCATCATCAGGTAAAGTATTTCTTCATATATCACGACTTCAGAAAAACCTGGTCCTATCTCCTGGCTCCACAACAACTCGGGTGTAGGAACAATCATATCATCGCCGGCCAGATGTATCCGTCCATCGCGACCCATACCCCGAAACTGGTTCCAGTTGTCCCTACAATGTCCTTGAGGGCTCGTCAGGCCATACAGCAATAAAAAAAGGGAAATAGCCAGTGTCGGCCTGAGTATAGAGGGAGCCTTTTGTTTCCCGTAAAGATTTGTTGAGTAAGAATCATGCATAAGGTTCAGATATAAGAGTTTAACTTTGTTTAACTCTTATCAATTACCATACCTTGCAGGATAATAATTTGTAACACAGCTAATTACATTAAGAAATGTCTTGCGTATTTGATTGGTTCATGTACGATGTTGGACAATAGTGTACGGAAGCGCACAGGGATAAGGGCTATAGATCACTTTTTGTCATAACTGAAAATCCCTGATTCCATCTTTATTAAAATCACAATTGAGCCATTGATCATCGATTATGGCACCAGATTTACGGTACATCTCAATGGCGTTTGTGTTCCAGTTGAGCACCTGCCAGCGCACCCGATTACAGTTTTCTGCTTTTGCCACTTCAAAGACTTCATTAAGAAGTGCTGAACCAATTTTATGCCGGCGATATTCTTCCTTTACATAAAGATCATCAAGATACAACGATTTGCCCACCCAGGTGTAATAGGCAAAGAAATATAACACCATTCCCACAATTTCACCTGTTTCGGATTCTGCCACCAGGCTTTGAAACAGATGTTTTTCGTGCATCATCTGCTCTACAGTATTGCTAACCTTTTCTGGTGCTTTTTCAAAGAGCGCCAGTTCCTTTATTAAATCAAGAATGGCCTGGAAATCTATTTCTGTGGCTGGTCTGATGGTGAAATCCATTACTGCACAAATTTAAAAATGAGAAATTACAAAACTTCAGGGGGTTTTCATTGGGGCAATTTTTACAATAAAGTCGGCACAATCCAACACTTCGATATCTGAAAACCAAAAATCGTCGGTGTCTTCAGTTACAATAATAGTACAACCGGCATCTATGGCGGCATGGTATTCCAGGCCGTCTATAAAGTCATTGATTTTGGAGTTGTTGGTGGTGCTAAGAACACCCGATTCAAGATTGGGGGCTATTTTGAGATGTTGGGCCAGCAGAGCTATCTTCTTTTTGGCCAGTTGGGTTTTGCTTTTCTTTTCGGCAAAATAGAAAGCGATGGCCAGGCACATGGGCGAAGTATAAACCTGGAAATTTTCATGCTCTGCCAGACTGACAATTCGCGCTGCATGAGTAAACAAGGGATATTCCTTGTTTACTACAGCAATCAGGACATTGGCATCGAGAAAAATGTTCATCGGTCTTATTTACGGGAATCAAAAAACTCTTTTTTGAGCGCTTTGCGCGATTTGGGACGGATCATATACTCCGCTTTGCCTTCAGATACTTCCTGCACCCAATCGGCAATGGGCAGATCTTCGAGCTGCTGATAGCTACCACTGGTTGCACGCCTAAGCATAAACTCCATCAACCTTGAAAGGCTCACATTATGTGATTCTGCGAATGCTTTTGCCCTTTGTATGACTTCCTGATCAAAGGACAAGGTTATTTTGGCATCCATATCATTTTATTTTTAGTTTCTATACGACAAAGATATAATTATTACACGTAAAACAACAAGGAAAAAATATCTGTCAACCCAATATTGGCAACTACCACTCTCGCCAGTCGAAGAAGCCGAGGGTACAGTGGCCATACCGGAGAGCAGACTTAACCCATTAAATTATGATTTGGTTATCGGGGGAAATAGAAGAGGCTTTAAGAAAACTGCACAAGCGAATATTTGATATTGATAATGATTTACCCTCCAGCCTTAAGATGTTAACAGATCCATTCGACAGTAATGCTGAAGGAAAACCTTTAATTTATGCAAACCGGCATAATAACACATATATTCCGGCTTTCCACCACCTCTTATTAATTTTTTTAATTATCTTTGACGACTTTTATTTACAAAGTTCTTTATCAAACAAAAACCAACAATGGTTCTCAAAAAGAAAAAAGTAAAACAGCAAACTGAAGGCAAGACAAATACACAAAACATAAAGAAAACTCTTTTAATCAGGCAGGTAGTTGACATTTTTTACAAAGAGGGGCTAAAAACCATTTCTGAACTCTGTGAAATCACCAACAACAGCATTCCCTCCCTGACCAGGATCATGGAGGATCTATCGGCTGAAGGCCTGGTAAAAAATTTTGGTATCGGAGAATCAAAAGGAGGCAGAAAACCTTCTCTATACGGGCTTAATCAGGATGCAGGTACCATAGTAGGCATTGAACTAAGCAGAAAGTATACCCGAATAGGCATTTTTAATCTTCATAATGAACAGATTGGCAAAATCAGCGAGTTAAACCAGGGGCTTCACAATACCGGGAATATTTTTCCTCTGCTGCAGGAAGCCTGCGAGCAGCAGTTGAAAGATAACAACATTAATGAGCAAAAAGTAATTGGTTATGGAATTACCATTCCCGGACTTATTGACATCAAAAAGGGCATTAGTTATAGTTATCCTCAGTTTGGCGAGAAACCCATAGAAGATACTTTCCGCGAATTGTTCAAAAAACCTGTCTTTATTGAACACGATACCAAAGCCATGGCATTGGGAGAAGCATGGTTTGGGCTGGCAAAGAATAAATCAAATGTACTTTTTATAAATATAGGATCAGGGATTGGCCTGGGAATAATAATTAACGGGCAGCTCTATCACGGAAATTCCGGCTTTAGCGGTGAATTTGGTCATATACAGATGAATCCTGAAGGCGAGCTATGTTATTGTGGTAAAATAGGTTGTCTGGAGACCATTGCCTCCGGTTCAGCCCTGGTAAAGAAGTCTCAGGAAAAAATACGAAATGGTAAAAATACCATTATTTCGCGCATCATAAATAATAACACCGATAAAATAAAGCTTCGTCACATTATTGATGCGGCCAATAGTGGCGATCTATTTGCCATTGAGCTTATTGAAGAGGCGGGAGAATATCTGGCCAAGGGAATGTCCATCCTGATACACCTTTTCAATCCTGAAGCTATTATTATTGGTGGTGAGATGGCAGATGCGGGAAACCTTATAACCGACCCCATACAGCAAAAGCTTAACAAATATGCCATGCAGCGTCTAAAGCAAGATACCTCAGTTCTGCTATCGGAATTAAAAGAAAAGGCAGGACTAATGGGTACCCTGCCTATTGTTGCCAGTAGCATTATAGCTACAAGTTTTGAAAACGACCAGGTATCAAAATAGACCCGGTAGTTTATTAAATCTGCTTTGGTATTTTGCAATCAGGATTACCCACCCATTCTCTAGGATATTAAGAAATCCAGAAAAGTTATGCATTTTTGATCTTCTTATAGATATAAGCTGCAAACCATTAAAGACCATTATGGCAGTGCATCAAATTCAATATCAGGCTGCTGTCCCAACTGCATTCGGAAGAACCAGGTGTCGATAGAGGTGGTTTGATTGAAAAATCCACAGTTTTTTAAGTAAAATACAGCCTGAGTATTAATAATACCTCCGGCATAATCATAGGTACCGATATAATAATCGGTATATTTGAGGGAAGAGATCTCCACTTCTGCTATCTGATTCAGGAATGTAGCCTTAATAACAGAAGGAGCCTTTTCAACTTTAGCTTTTATGCCAATATGGATTTCTCCACCTCTGCTGATGCGAAAAAAGGTCCGGTGCAGGTGCTGCAGATTTGTCCAGCTATCGCCGGGATTATGATCCTGTTCATTGGCACCTCCAGAATTAACAATAAACCAGCTGTTCCCTTCGGTAGGAACTTGCAAACCCATATTTGGAATGGGTACTGCAGGCTCATCTTTTTATTAAGACATCCAAATCTAACGAAAAATATTTTATTATTATTTTGTTCTTATTAATTTTTATTAATATCTTGCACCATCTTTTGAAGCTGTTTTATTTCTTAATGCTCTTTATAAATTTTGCGCCCAGCAGGAGGAGACAATAAAATTAATGGTTGTGGGCCAAATAATTACAAAAAAATGGGGTGACTGGGTAAAATATAACACATTAGCGGAGAAGTAATCTCCCTTAATTAGTCACTCTCAACTTATAAACATATGAAGAAAGCAATGACAAAAATCTTAACTTATCCATTAATGATGATAGGTATTACTGCATTTGTGAATATTCCCAAGCCTCAGCTGCTTGCGCAGCCAAACCTGGTAAATAATCCTTAAATTTAGACACAGGCCGGCACTGGTAAAAATACTGGGGCCAGCCTGCTTTTTTTATATTCTTCACCACGCTTTACACTAAAAAAAATGACAATAAACACAAAAACGAACAGCAAAACCTATTTCATGCCCCTTGTCATTGTAGGGTTAATCTTTTTTGTTATTGGTTTTGGCATCGGTATCAGCGGTTTCTTAACTCCTGCCTTAAGATCGGCTTTCAACCTCAGCACAGCTCAGTCTTATCTTGTAACTGCAGCAATATTTTCTGCTTTTGTTATTTTTGGCCGACCTGCAGCATGGGTGATAACCAGAATTGGATATCGCAAATCAATGGTACTAGCCTTCATGATAATGTCGATGGGCATGTTATTATTTGTTCCTTCAGCACAAAGCATCAGCTTTCCTTTATTTTTGCTGGCCCTCTTTATCGGTGGAATAGGAAACACCTTACTTCAGGCTGCCGTGAACCCTTATATTACCATAATTGGCCCCATGGAAAGTGCGGCGATGCGGATGAGCCTGATGGGAATTATGAATAAGCTGGCTTGGTGGATTGCACCCTTATTTCTGGGACTTTTTATCGATCTACAACAAGTAGAACTCAACCATGTAATCTTACCCTTTTATCTGGTAGCAGGAATTCTTTTCGTATTGGGTATCGGAGTATTTTTCGCCCCTCTTCCCGAAGTGGTGGCCAAAGGCGAAGATGTATTTGAAGATAATCCTGATTTGGCTTCATCGTATGCAGCTAAAAAGACGAGCATCTTACAATTCCCTCACTTATTTCTTGGAGCATTTGCTATTCTTGTCTATGCGGGCATAGAGATATTACCCATGGCATCTATTATAGATTTTGCAAGAGCCAGCTTTGGGGATCAACCCAACATTGAAAGGTACGCCAAGTATGTAACCATCGGCTTAGTTTTGGGTTACCTTTTCGGGGTATTTACAATTCCTAAATTACTCTCTCAAACCCAAGCCTTGATTATTTTTTCTTTGCTGGGTGTTTTCTCCACTGCATTTCTTGTTTGGGGACCTCTTGAATATGCCTTTTACGGTTTATTGCTGGTAAGCTTCTCTAATTCTCTCATGTGGCCTGCCATTTGGCCATTAGCCATTGCTGATCTGGGAAGATTCACTAAAATCGGTTCCTCAATTCTGGTGATGGGTATTGTTGGAGGAGCAATTATACCTCCCTTATTTGGATATATCGTCGATATCAACACAGCAGCTGCGGAAATTGCAACGGTTGGCAACTATCAAAGGGCATATTGGATCATGCTTCCTTGCCAGGCCTACATTTTATATTTTGCCTTACACGGTCACAAGATTCGTAAGTAGAGCGTCATTCCCATTTTAAAATAAAAAATACTTAATTATGCTACAAGAAATTGTAAAGAAATTTTTCCCATACAGCATTGTTAGCGGGGTAAAGCCTTTTGGCAACGGACACATAAATAATACCTATAAAGTAGATATTCAGGGTGAGGCGCCTGGTTATATCCTTCAGAGAATTAATACTGATGTATTTAAAAATCCAGAAGGAATAGCGGACACCCATATACGTTTGGAAGAGGCATTCAGTAAAAGTAAGCAGCCCATTTCAATTGCCCAGATCATTCCAACAGCTCTTGGCCAAAGACTACATATAGACGCTGAAGGTGGTGTATGGCGTATGACCTCCTATATTGCAGACTCCTACTCCATTGATGTGGTAAAGGAAGAATGGCAGGCTTTTGAGGCAGGCAATGCATTTGGTTGGTTTGCCAAAGCCTGTAATAAGCTAAATGCTGCCGACTTCAAGGAGTCCATTAAAGATTTTCACCGGCTCTCTTTCCGAATCCGGCAGCTTAATGATGCTATTGCAGAAGATAAAGCCGGAAGGTTTGAATCGGTAATAGAAATGGTACAATTCTTTAAATATCGGGAGTCTGAGCTCAGCAATATTGAAAAGCTGGTTAACCAGGGCAAAATACCGTTGCGGGTGGTTCATAATGATACAAAAATCAACAACTTGCTTTTTAGAGAACAAAAAGTTGCTGCGGTGATTGATCTGGATACTGTTGGCCCAGGAATCCTTTTTTACGACTACGGGGATGCTTTGCGCACCTCTGCCAACTTCGCTCTGGAAGATGAAAAAAATCTTGATATAGTAGCCTTTAACATGGTAGCGTTCACGGCCTTTACCAAGGGATACATAAATCAGGTGAAAACGATTCTCTCTGATGATGAAGAAGAACATTTTTATCTGGCGCCTTTCCTCATGACATACATCATAGGTATCCGCTTTCTCACTGATTATCTTAATGGTGATACATATTACAAAACTGCCTATAAAGAACATAACCTCGTAAGAGCGGCGGTGCAGAGAAAACTTATCGAAAGCATGGAAGTACAAAAACTGCAAATGATAGAAGTAATCAGGGAGGCGCTGGGAGCAGTCACTGTTTTGTAGACCTTTGTTCAATCTTTACAAGTTTATTATAAACGATATGAAATCTACCTTATTGATTCTTGCTGCCGGAATGGGAAGCCGTTATGGGGGCATGAAACAACTTGATAAGCTTGGTCCCTCTGGGGAAACCATTATGGACTACTCCGTATTTGATGGCATCCAAGCCGGGTTTAATAAAATTGTATTTGTTATCAGACGAAGCTTTGAACAGCAATTCAGAGAGATATTTATAAAAAAGCTTGAACCACATGTTGAAATTCAGCTGGCTTTCCAGGAAGTGGATGATTTACCTCCTGGTACATGGGATGGCTGCATAAGGGAAAAACCTTGGGGTACTGCACATGCCATATGGACAGCACGTGAGTTAATCCGGGAGCCCTTTGCAGTGATAAATGCCGATGATTTCTATGGGAGAGAATCATTTTTTATGATGGCGCGGTATTTACAAAATCACGAACACTTGCACCCAAATCATTATGCCATGTGCGGTTTTCGTCTTAAGAATACCTTATCCAATTATGGCACTGTATCAAGAGGAATTTGCAACCAAAAAGGAAACTTCCTCACTTCGGTGCATGAACATACTATGATTGGCACCAACCATAAAGGAGAAATTTTTGACTTAAGTGCTGAATCAGAAAAGCCTCTTGCTGAAGATGCAACAGTGTCCATGAACTTCTGGGGTTTTACTCCAGGGCTGTTTTTATATCTGGACAAAAAGCTACAAGAGTTTCTTAAAAAACACGCATCGGATCCCAAAAAGGAAATGTACATTCCCTTTGTTATTGATGAGCTAATCCAAGAGCATCAAGCCTGGGTGGAAGTACTTCCTTGTGATGCAACATGGTTTGGGGTTACCTATCCCGATGATAAATATTTTGCCAGGCAGAGGCTCCAGGAATTAACCAGTAATAAAACATACCCGCTAATGCTTTGGCCATAGAAATAAAATATTTTAATTTTTAAATTTATACATCAGGCATACCAACTAAAAAACGATACAATGAAAAAGCTTCAAACTTTATTTATTTTAGTAATCAATCTGGTAATGTTTACAGGATTCACTTCCTGCCAGCAAAACGTTCAATCAGACCCAAAACAACCTTTTACAGCAGTTGAAGTATTTCCAACTCCTGAGCGTCCTGCTGGTCAAACTCACGTGCTGGAACTCCGTGCCGAGCCCCTCGATACAGTCAGGGTAGCCATCATTGGTTTAGGCATGCGTGGTCAGGGTGCTGTGCACAGAATAAGCTACATTGATGAGGCAAGAATTATCGCATTGGCCGATGTGGTTCCTTCGGGCATTGATAAGGCTCAACAAACGTTGCAAAGCAGGGGAAGGCCTGAAGCTGTATCCTATTCCGGAGAAAATGCATGGAAGGAGATCTGCGAACGCGACGACATTGATCTGGTTTACGTCTGTACTCATTGGGATCTGCATGCACCCATTGCCATTTATGCTATGGAACAAGGCAAGCATGTAGCTACCGAAATTCCCGCTGCGCTCACCATGCAAGAGGCATGGGATCTGGTAAACACCGCAGAAAGAACACGTCGTCATATGATGATGCTTGAGAACTGCAATTATGACTTTTTTGAAATGGCAACCCTTAATATGGTTCAGCAAGGTTTATTCGGCGAAATTGTCCATGCTGAAGGTGCCTATATTCATGATCTGCGTTCTATGCTTTTTGCAGAAGAAGGCGAACCTGGCCATTACTGGGACATGTGGCGTTTGAAACACAATGAGAAAAAAAGTGGAGCACTTTATCCCATGCATGGATTAGGACCTCTGGCTCATGCAATGAATATCCATCGGGGTGATCGAATGGAATACCTGGTGTCGGTTTCAAGCAATCAATTTGGATTAACCGAGTATGCAAAAGAAAAATTTGGCAATGATTCAGATTACGCTAATCGTGACTATGCCCGTGGAGATATGAATACTACCATTATTAAAACGGCAAAAGGAAAAACCATTAAGATACAACATGATGTAACCAGTCCACGACCCTATAGTCGTATTCATATGCTCAGCGGCACCAAAGGGTTTGCACAAAAATGGCCACGAACAGGAATTGCATTGGAGCCCGATGGCCATTCCTGGTTGTCGGAAGAGCAGTTAAGCAACCTCCTTAAAGAATATGAACATCCTATTGTTAAAGAAGTTGGCGAGAAAGCCCGACAAGTTGGTGGACATGGAGGTATGGATTTCATCATGGATTATCGGCTGATCTATTGCCTTCGTCATGGCTTGCCCCTGGATCAGGATGTGTATGATGCCGCTGAATGGTCATCCATTATTGAACTCTCGCAAGTCTCTGTTGCCAACCAGGGTATGCCGGTTCAAATTCCTGACTTCACACGGGGAGCATGGAACGAACTTCAAACAGTAACTTATCACACTGCGGAATAACTTATTTCCTGGTTTATCCGGAATGTTGTTTTTAGTTTTGGATAGTTGCAGCTTTCTATGGATCACGTAAAAGATTTTCCATAGAGATGCTGCAACATATTCAAACAATAACATCCTTACAACGAATTATGGTGCTTTCCAAGAAACCATACTGCGTCTAGGCTTCATACTGCCTGTATACTTAACAACAAGTACTAATCTCAGTCTCACTCCGAGCTCATGTGATAAAATGCCCCGGGAAAGGTTCATTATTATTTCTGGATAATATAATGCAACTGGTTTATCGTTTTCTTAAAACCAGCAGTCTAATGATGCATCTATTCAGGCACAAGGTTTAAGAGAAGAAAACTTTAACCCAGAGCATTATATCATATTCAAAAAATACCATTCACACTTTTGCTTCACAATAAATCCCTATATAACTCATGACAAGTCCAATAGATTCAAACTTGCCTCCTTTGGTTCTTTCCTCAGGAGTTGAGAAACATTTTCTAACCGGCATTCAACCACAAAACTATCATACGCCTTATATTTGTGTAGACAATTTCCCTAAACTGGGGCTATTTACCGCCCTACGTTTTCTGGAATGGGCCGCTGAAAATCCCAGGGGTGTTATAAGTCTTCCCACCGGAAAAACTCCTGAGTATTTCATTAAATGGACACAACTCCTGCTCGAAAACTGGGATAATACAAGAGGTAAAGACATTCGGGAGAAACATGGATTGCTTTTAAAACAAAAGCCTCGATTGAGTGGATTGAATTTCGTGCAAATTGATGAATTTTACCCCATTGGTTCGGTTCAGAAAAACAGCTTCTACCATTATGTTATCAATTACTATATCAAAGGATTTGGCCTTGATACCAATAACGCCTTACTCATTCGCACGGAAGATATCCCGCTGGCCAGGGGTAAACATTTTAGCGAAATCTTTCCCAACAGTCGGGTTGATCTTTCACTTCGTTACAGAGAAAGCAGATCCCAGACAGAAGAATTGCAACAGCAGTCGATCTTCATGATTGATAATTGGTGCAGTAGATACGAACAACAAATAAGAGAAAAAGGTGGTATTGGTTTTTTCCTGGGTGGGCTGGGACCTGATGGCCATATCGCCTTTAATACCCGGGGATCTGATATATACAGCACCACCCGTCTTACCGAAACAAATTTTGAAACACAGGCTGTTGCTGCCAGTGACCTGGGGGGTATAGAAATATCACGTAACAGACTGGTGATAACCATTGGTCTCAATACCATTTCCTATAACCCGGATGCTACAGCCATAATCCTTGCTGCAGGTGAGGCCAAAGCTCCCATGGTTAGAAATGCCGTAGAAAATAGTCTGGACAATCGATACCCAGCTACAATTTTGACAAAACTTAAAAATGGAAGATTTTATCTGACCAATGGTGCGGCATCGCAGCTTACAGACAGCATCAATAAGTTCTTTTGCGATACCCCATGGACATCCCAAAAAACAGAACTCTCTGTTATCAATCTATGCAATAAACTGCAGAAATATGGTCATCGCCTGTTGCCCGATGATCTAAAACAGGATATACACACCCGTCACATTCCCTTCTTGAACGAAAATACCATCAAGGAGGTATGCAAAAGCATAGAGGAAAAAATATTTAAAGGTATGCAGTACGAACAAAATCAAGTGTTTCTGCATACTGGTCCACACCATGACGACATCAGCCTGGGTGTCCTCCCGTTTATCTCTAACCACATTCATGAGCCCAGCAATACGTTTCATTTTACCGTGTTCACTTCAGGTTTTACTGCTGTTACCAATGGTTTTGTCATAAACATTCTGGAGGAAACCAAATCATTGATGAGCAAAGGAAGAATTCAGATGATCGAATATAACGATTTCTTCAATGAAGGCTACAAACTTAAGAACGACAAAGATGTATATCATTATCTAACCAGCGTAGCAGCACGCAATGAAGATGAAAAAAGACGCGGAGTTTGCCACAGGCTAGTAAGAGCAATGGTTGAAATATATCATATTAGCAATAAGGACCATCTTTACAAAACCATTAATGAAGTACTTCTTGTGCTTAGAAACAGCTATGATGGTGAAAAGAACCCTCAGAATATTCAGCTATTGAAAGGGATGCTTCGCGAATTTGAGGAGGAGCTTGTATGGGCGCATTATGGTACGCAGATAAAAAATGTACATCATGCGCGGCTGGGATTTTACAAAGGAGATATCTTCACTGAACAGCCTGAAAAAAAAAGAGATGTAGAGCCTATTCTTCAGATGTTGCGCACCATTAATCCCACGGTGCTGAGCTTAACCTTCGATCCTGAAGGCAGCGGTCCCGACACACATTATAAAGTTCTGCAAGTCATAGCAGAGGCAGTCCGTTTGTGGGAAAAAGAAAAAGATTTATCACAATTGCGAATCTGGGGATATCGGAATGTATGGTATCGATTCAATCCTGCCGATGCCAATATTATTTATCCTGTATCGCTTGAAGCTATGGCTTCCATGAACGACTCTTTTGCGTCATGCTATCTCAGTCAGGTTGAGGCATCTTTTCCCAGCTATGAGTACAACGGTAAATTCAGTGAATTAGCGCAAAATATATGGGTAAAGCAGTTACAGGAACTTCAGTTGCTTATGGGAAAGAATTATTTCTATCAAAATCCTCATCCACGCATCAGGGCTAGTCACGGTTTGCTTTTTCTTAAAGAAATGACGGTGGCAGAGTTTTTATCCTCAGCACGTGTTTTAAAAAAATCAATGGAAGGAATGATCGGGTAAATTCATCAGAAAATAATTTATTTAAGTAATTGGTCTGATGGAACTTGCATGTACAATTTTCATCTCCTTTTTTGAGCCGCAGTGCCCATGCAAGTTTCATCAGAAAATAATTTGTTTAAGTAATTGGTCTGATGGAACTTGCATGGAGTAGTATTTTCATTTCCTTTTGAGCGCTCAGTGCTCATGCAAGTTTCATTCAAATAAAATTGATTTAAAATGTTGAATGGAACCCACTTACACCATATTCATTGTCTTTTGTAAGCGCGCAGTGCTCATGTGGGTTTCATCTTAATAAAAATCATGTTGCCTTCCTGTCTGAGTGAGGCATACATTCATATAGCTAATATTTCACCTGCTTAATTTCTTTTGTATTTCTTAAACCATACAATAAATCCTGTCACAGGTAAGGCAGCAGAAATTAATCCTGCAAAAAACACAAGAATTTTGCCCCAAATGCCCAATACTGCGCCCGTATGGATATCGTAATTCATGCTTAAAATCTTTTCTCCACGATTAAGGTTTTCATAAGACCGGGAGTTTACCAGGGTCCCCTTTGTTGCATCCCAGGTTTCAAGGCTTGCATCATAATATACCTGTTCCTGGTTTTTAACATAGGTGGCTATGGTATTATTTTGCTGATCAATATTGTAAACTGTAATAGAATATGCTTCCGGGTGCAAACAACGGCTCCTTTGATAAATGGTTTCGTAGGCATTGGGCATTGTATTTCCAGCAACAGATTGAGTTTCGGGTTTAGCCGACGGGGATTGTAAAGACAGATTGGCAACAATATAAACAAAAGCCATAAACCATTTAAAGGCCCACACCATTCCGGTGAGCGATAATACCACTATAATTGGTAAGCTAAAAATACCAGTAACCACATGCAGGTCACGAATAATAACATGCCCCCTCCATCTGATCACAAAATGTCTTTTTTTGAATTTATTTTTCCGGGGCCACCACCAGATTACGCCAGTTATAAGGGTAATCAGGAAAACCACCACCGACCAGCCTACAATAGGTTGACCCAGATCGGTGCGTAGCCAGAAGCTCCAGTGGAACATTTTCACCATTTGGAAAAATTCGAATTTATGGTTGATTTTCTCAAGGATCTCACCATTGTATGGGTTGACAAAAACCACATAATCGTATTCACACCAGGTGAAGTAGGTTATCTCCTCATGGTTATAACGATAGGCTTTGAATCGCCATGCCAAATCTTGTTCCTTATATACATTCACATAAGAAACAGGGTATTGCTCGCCCAATTCATCCTGCACAATCTGATAAAGACTATCCAGTGGCAAAGCCTGTTGATCTGAGGGTTCAACATACATACTACGGGCATGAACAGCATTGAATATCTCTTCATGAAAAGTATAAATAACTCCTGAAATGCTGATTAAAAACACCAACAGCCCGGAAGTTAATCCGAGCCATTGGTGAATTTTCATTATTGCTTTTCTGAATGGCATATTTTCTTGTCAGGCTATTAGTTTAAGCTGAAAATACCTTTTGCTTCCAGTCCTTCTATAGCAGCACCTTTAACAGAAGTTGCAGTTTCAGGATCGATTTCATAGATATGAGCTTCGGTAGCAGTGGTGATGTTAACATATACTTTTCCATTTTCAATCAATGATGGTGTTGCATACTGACCACCATGCAGGGGAACACCAGCTACATCGGTAACCGTTGCTGCTTCAAGGTCAATAACAACCAGCTTACATATAGGATTGCGCACGGAGAAAGCACCCCATTTAGCAGAGTCATCGACAACAATACGGGCAATGGCTTTTCCATTTCCTGCCGGAGTCATATGCACGATCTTACCTCCCTGAGTCGCTTCTTCTATATTGAGGAAATATTCAGGATCAAAATCTGTCGAACCATTTTTGATTCTCAGAATTCCTGAAGGTTTGGTATGTTGAGTGAAGCCACCGGCAAGAGATGAAGAGGAGAAGGAATAAAGATCACCATTATCTGATTTAATAATGCCATTTGAATTTCCATAAATACCAATAGGGCTGGTGCGGGTATCATTCAATACTTTTTCAAACACAAACCCGGGGTAGGAAAAAACAGCAACCTGAGCGGTATCCACATCAGGTGTGGTAAAATTACCCGATGGAGAAAGCGGATAAAAAGAAACAAATAGTTTATCGCCTCTTACCACCATAGCAGTTGGCCATTTCACCAGAGTATCGCCCTCATAGGTGTAGATGTCTGTTTCTATTTTTTGTTGAATCGAAACGTTATCCACGTCAATTACATGCAGAATCCTTTTATTATCACCTGCTCTGGGCACTTCCATGGCCAGCAAGGTATTGTCATCAGCAGGAGCAAGAATGTCGAGTGTTTTTTCGAAAACAAACCGTCCGTACTCAACCAGGTCACCTTCACTGTTTAATTTGTATGCAATTGCATTGTTGTCGGCATAATAACCAATGCTAAAGATCGCATCGTTAACCTGGGTGAAATAACGCCAGCCGGTTTGTTCAATCCCCTGACCTGCAGAAGTAATTGTACCTTCGGACAAATCATCAGCCTGCACAAGGTAATCGGCGGCCTCGTCATTCGACCCTAACACCTGTATGGCTAATGCATATTTATTTTCGTCAGAATCCTGGGTAATTTCATCATCTTTGGAGCAAGATGATAGTATAAATACGGAAAACAGCAATAATACAAGAGATTGTGATAATAGCTTTGAAGTAATTTTCATGATTTTTAAATAAGAGTTAGTATTTGATGAAATTTAATTTTGGAGATAATATCTTATTTTAAAAGAGAAAGAACGTCCCGGTTTTTGAAGGCGGAAATGGTCAAATAATGTTGCATCAAGGATGTTGCGGCATTCAAAAGCAAAGTTGTATTTCCCATTCAAAAAAGAATAGCTTATTTCGGCATTGTGAGATATCTGTCGGGGAATGATGTATTTACTATCCCGGCTACCCTGACTGGGCCATTTCAGGAAATATTGCTCTACAAAACGGCTGCTTATATGCCATGAAAGCAGATCGTCCTCGTTCCATAGATTCCGGTATTGAGAACCCAGCGTTAAATTTCCGAACAGGTAAGGGATGTTGGGAATACGATCCTGATAGACACTGCTTTTTCGTCCTTCCTCAAATTCGGTATTATTGATAATGTTTTGATAAGTAGCATTAATACTAATGAAATGGTGTTGCTTCCAGGTATAGCGAAGCTCAGATTCCAGGCCAGAACTTAATACATCACGCTGATTCACGTATTTGCTAGTAATACCCAGCGCCTGATTTCTTATAAAATCCTGCGCATTGCGATAAAACATATTGCCTTCAGTTTCCAACAGGTGATTCCCGTTTTGGATTCGCCATAATAGCCCTACATTGATATTCTGGCTTCTTTCGGGTTGTAACTCCGGATTGCTTAGCAAGTTTAAGCCATCACCAAACATCTCGTATCCTTCAGGAAGACGATATGCTTGCTCATAGGAAGCTTTTAATTGTCCTTCAGGGGCAAAAAACCAGGTGAAAGCAGAACCATAACCCAGGTTTATATATTCAGAATTATAGGTTGTTCGTTCACCACCCCAGTCAACATCTACAACATGTGAATCAAAATTAAAGACCTTGGTGAATAAGGATGCATTTAGCTTTTCGTTAATCATTTTTGCTGAATAAGCCAGTCCATATACAGCTTTGTTCATTGTATTGGGTTGACTAAACGCTGTGGGATATCTGGACAATGGGTCTTTACCTTCACGATGAACAGAAGAAAGCGTATAATTAAATACCAGCTGATTCTGAGGATTAAATCGGTAAGTTATTCCTGTATTAGCAACAAGAGATTGGTCGGTAAAGGTAAACAAAGACTTTTGCCAGCTGGCTTCTCCTATATTTTGATCATTGTTCAGTGTATAATCGCCCCTCCAGTTATAGGTACGGGAACTTGTATCAGCTACCAGAAACTGCCCTTCGATATACGATAAATATCCTTTTATATCAAGTCCTTTCCACAAAAAATCATCCTTCTTATATTTCAAATAGGGAGACAAAACCTGATCCTCTCTGAAAACCTGACCATAAGGTCTGTCCATACTCACGCCATGCTGCAACTGGTTGTAATTGTCAGATAGGGTAATCCCCACAAGCAGCATGTCAGCCCAGCTTCTGTGCATAAATCCTGACTCCAGCTGAAGCATTCTGGAGTTATAGGCATCATGAAATCGACGTATCTTTTCAGGTTGACCATAAGTACCGGTCTCAGGATTTACCACCCTCAATTCGACTTCATAATTGTTGGCGGAATAGTTGTAGAAAGCACGGCCATTAAAAGTAAATCCGCTTTCGGGCTTGTAAAACCGTGTGTTTAAAGCCAACCTATGGGTATTAAAAGAACCTAAGGAGTAGGAGGCATCAAAAATATTCTGCAGTGATCGCCTGGTGATGATATTAACGGCTCCCCCCAAAGCATCAGAACCCAAATGTACCGGAACAACTCCTTTATACACCTCGGCTCTTTCGATCAGGTTAACCGGAATATTATTGAATGTCATCGATGTTCCAGCACTGATTAAAGGAATACCATCAATAAAAAACTTTACCTGATTACCTGATAAACCGTTGATTGCAAAATTGAATCCTGAGCCCAGACCTCCTTCTTCACGCACTATCAATCCGGTGGTTTTGTTAAGGACAAGATTAATATCCTGATTACTGTTGTGCAATTGGCCCACATCGACAGAAGTAATGGCAAAGGGAGTTTCACGAATTTGCCTGGCCATGCTTTTTGCCGACACCAAAACTTCCTGAAGACCAAAGGATGATTCGAATAACACGATGGTCAGATTGGTATGATTCTCATTGGCCTGTATAAGAACCTCCGTGTCCTGGTAACCCAGGCTTTTTGCCAGCAGAATGTAATCTCCAGGTGCTACATCTTCAATTTTAAAATAACCATTTTCATCTGATGCAGATCCTTTCAGGGTGTTTTTCAGGATTACCGATGCGAACGGGACAGGTTGATTCTTTTCGTCTTTAAGAATTCCTTCAATACTATATGTTTTATTATAACCGAAAGCAACTCCTGTTGTGAAAAACAATAACGATAACAAAAGGGTAATCTTGATTCTTGTTTTAATTGTACTCATCAGTTGAATGACCTCTTTTAAACAGGAGCAAAATTACCTTCTGCCTGTATTCCTGACAATCCCTATTTATAATGATTTTAAATAGAGAAAGAGATAATTCATTACCACTTTAAAGGGAGGGAGGAAAACTATTTAGCCTTGCGAACAGAATGCATTAAAAAAACTATGCAGGCAACACTACCATGAGTGTTGCCTGCATAAATTATTCAAAGCCTTTAAGCTACAGACCTTTGAATGTAGTACCCACAGCAAGCACAATAAATCCTGCCAACAGCAAAATGTAATTGTGTTCTGTCAGGAAATCAATGCGTGCATAATGACCAATGATTCCAAGGATACCAAGGATCAAACCAATAATCCAGGTGATTTTTTTGGGCGCAGAGGGATTTTTCATGGAGTTTTATTGTCAAATAAACTATTGATTAGTGCAAATTAATGATAATTGACTTAATAGAGCAAGAGGACTTCTTACTGGCCCTGACTGCCCCATATGATTATTTATGGTTAAACAGATAAAAAACACCTACCTGAAATCCCCTGTTGTATACTTTCGAAGCATCACTTTTATTGATGTTGCTTAGACCATGATTATACCTGACATCCACACCAAAATCTGTAGCCGGGTTCACATAACTAAGGCCAACACCCAAGGCCAAATCAATAGATTCATAATTATCCTTTACATCGGTATCCTGATTTTTTGCACTTACTAAAACACCAATTTGAGGCCCGGCCTGTATTCTGAAACCATTATCGTACATGTATTGAAAAATCAAGGGCACATTAATATAATTAAGGTCTATATTTTCGGAACCTTGCATGGAAAACACAATTTCAGGTTGCAATGCAATGGGATCCACAAGGTGAACGTGACCAATGAGGCCCAGGTGCATTCCTAATTTCAGGTCATTGTCAAGGACAAAGCCATTGGTAATGGTGTATGCATTTAAGCCACCCTTAACCCCTATATTAATATGCTGTGCACTGGTTACACCAATAAAAAGAAGGCAGGATAATACGGTTGTAGTAATTAATTTCATAAAGTTTATGGGTCTTTAAATTAAAATAATAAGAAAAAGACAAAGGTGAGAAAATCTGATAAACTTTATCTTACAGAAGGAATTCAGAATATTACATGTATCACACATTCTGTTAAATAAAGAGAGAATTGTTACCTTAATTTGGCTGTTAAAGTTAAAATTGGCCTAATAATATCAAAGCAACAGATAAAGCATGATTTATCTGTTAGAATCCTGCCGGTCTTGTAAATCATTCAAATCCATTTCCTGCAATTCATTGATGGGTAGGAGCAGTTTTTTAATGAGCTGCTAATTTCTTGGGAGAAATGAATAATGATGCTCCGGCTTCCGATCTTCTTTTTTCCTTGAAGGGAATTAACAAAGATTATATTTGAAAAGCAGCAAAATAAATGTATTTTTAGTCTTTAATAATAGGGGTTATATACAAAATATGCTTTAATTAATATGCTACCACCAGGCAATTTACAATGATTGCTCAGTAGATTAGTTTTCTCAGGGCATTCATTGTTCTCCCTCCTGAATTCTCAGATGCTATGTCGTTAACTCAGGCTTTTGCCCCTAGGGTGCCGACACATGCTCCCACAATTTTGAGCACTCAGGATTTGTGCGTTGACTTAAGAAGGAAAAAATAGGGAGTTCAATAAAGGGGGAAAGTTTAATAAATAAAATTTTAATAAAAGGAAAACATTAAAAACAAAAGTGTCATGAAAAAACATTTAAGGCATATTTTTTTGCCAACTATTGCAATTCTGTTGCTGATATATTGCGACAAGCAAGAGCCCATAAAACAAGCTACCCTTAGCACCCTATCTGTTAGCAACATAACCAATTATTCTGCTCAGAGCGGTGGGAACATAACCAGCGATGGTGGAGATGAAATTTCTTCCCGTGGAGTGGTGTGGTATATATCTTCTAATCCTACAGTGGAGCAAAACGACGGGATAACTTTGGATGGCACTCGCCCAGGATTGTTTCAGAGCAATATCACCGGGCTACAGCCCAATACAAAATATTACGTTCGGGCATATGCCACCAATAGCGCTGGTACAGCTTATGGTTCACAGATTGATTTTACAACAACTGAAGGCCACAGTCCTGGCAACGAAACCCAGGTGGTAGAAGTCCTCAATCCCATAACTGGAAGAATATGGATGGACCGCAACTTGGGTGCCAGCCAAGCTGCTACAAGCAGCTTCGATGCAGCAGCTTATGGTCATATTTACCAATGGGGAAGGGCAACCGACGGGCACCAGTTTAGGTCATCGGGTGCAACCTCAGGTTTAAGCCATTCTGACACAGCTGGTTGTAGTTTTATTACAGTTGACAGGAGTCCCCACGATTGGCGCAGCCCCCAGAATCATAATTTATGGCAGGGGGTAAACGGCACCAATAATCCTTGTCCGGCCGGTTTTAGACTACCTACAGGAGCAGAATTAAACGCCGAGCGGCTGAGCTGGAGTAGCGACAATGCCGCGGGAGCTTTTGCCTCTCCACTAAAATTACCTATGGCAGGTGCCCGCCTTCATATCAATGGTACTTTTGGTAAAGAAGGCTCCGAAGGCCATTATTGGTCAAGCACAGTGGACGGTACCGAATCACAGCAACTGGATTTTAGCAATAGCGGCGTCGGTATATATAAAAGATCCCGTGCATTTGGAAGTTCTGTGCGATGCATTAAGGATTAAATTACACGGATTTATTTGACACTTTAACAAATTAACGATGTCATCCCTTCAGGCAGATATAGTCTGAAAAAGTCTTGTCTTAAATATTTAGGGGAGTCCGTCTTACTGAATATGGCGGCTTGAGCAATTATCAGACACAGAGAATACCAACATATCGCAAAAACCTGGAGAGAACAACCGTTACTATTTCCCGATGCAAAACCTGCCAAATATATTACCCAACAATTCCTCATTGGTGATTTCTCCGGTGATGGTACCTAAATGGTGCAGGGCGGCGCGTAAATCGGATGAAAGCAGATCGCCACTGATGTTGGTAGAGATGCCTTGTTCTACCAGCTCAAGGGCAGCCAGGGTTTCTTTGAGTGCATGGTAATGGCGGCTACTGGCCACGATGCTTTGATTGGCTTCCTCCATACCCAGCGATACACTTTTCATTAGGCTTTCGTGGATCAGGTTGATGTTTTCCTTACGCTTGGCAGATACGAAAATCGTTTCCAGTTCTACCAGGCTGATAAAATTATGAGGTATCTCTTCCAACAAATCAATCTTATTGGCAATGAGAATAAGCCTTTTCTCCTTATCCTCCAGAGAGTCTCTGAAAAGTGAAATGGTCTCATTAATTTCCTCCTGTGATGTTGTGCTGGCATCAAACATATATAGGATTATTACAGCCTGGTTGATTTTTTCGTAAGTACGCTCGATACCCATATTCTCAATAGTATCGGTGCTTTCACGTAAGCCTGCAGTGTCAATAAAGCGGAATGAGACCCCATCAACCACCAAAACATCCTCAATGGTATCGCGTGTAGTACCAGGAATTTCAGATACCAGGGCCTTTTCTTCATTGAAAATGGCATTGAGCAGCGTTGACTTTCCCACATTCGGTTGGCCTATGATGGCTACAGGAATGCCATTTTTCAGCACATTGCCCATGGCAAATGATTTTATCAGCTGAACCAGCTCAGTATTCATGGTAAAGAGCAATTGCAATAGCTTTTCACGGTTGGCAAACTCTACGTCCTCTTCACTGAAATCAAGTTCGAGTTCAATAAGAGAAGCAAAATCAAGCAGCTGTGCCCTGAGCTGCTGAATACGTTTGGAGAAATGACCGCGCATCTGTCTGAAGGCAATGGTATGAGATGTGGCAGAATTGGAGGCAATGAGATCAGCTACAGCCTCAGCCTGCGACAAATCCATTTTCCCATTTAAGAAGGCCCGAAGGGTAAATTCTCCCGGACTGGCCATCCTACAGCCGTTGTCTATTAAAACTTTTAGTATTTCTTGCTGAATATACCAGGAACCATGGCAGGAAATCTCCACAACATCTTCTCCCGTATAAGAATTGGGTGAAATAAATTTAGTCACCAGCACTTCATCTACAGGTATTTCGCCTTCAGACAGCTGCCCCAGAATAACTTTATGCGATTCGACCGACAAAAAATCCACATCACGGTAAGGCTTAAAAATTTTAGAAAGAATAGCAAAAGTATTCTTGCCTGACATTCGTAAAACTGCAATTGCCCCTGCTCCTGCTGGTGTTGCCAGGGCACAAATTGTGTCATCGGTTATATAAATTGATTTTGTCATTATCTGCCTGTTTTAATTTTTGTCTACAAACCTACATATTTTTTCAAAGAATAACCCACTTCAAACGAGTAAAAATACAATAATTGCATTACTTGATCCTTTCGGTATCATGAATTTACACCTAAAAGAATTAATTCGTAATTTAGCATATTGTTTAAACAACCTCTCAAAAATATGAAAACGATTTCTTATTGGCCTCCGAAACTATTCATTTTAAACATCTTTTTGCTTTCTTGGTTTATATTTCCTTTTGTTGTTTTTTCTGGAAATGCAGATAATGAAGCTCGGCTTATTAAACCGGGCATGCATGTAAGCAAGGTTGAAGAAATACTTGGCACACCAGCAAAAATAAAAAATGTAGAAAGACATATTTTTCCACAATGGGGTAAGGTGGTGGTTAAAGGAGAGGAAATTTATGATATACGCTTATCCGAAGGTTCGGGAGATACAACACCGCTGTGGCTCAGGCAGCAAAGTGAAGATGCCGAAGATGTCAATAAATTAAGGTATTTGAGAATAGGTTATTCTTCGCTGAAGATTAATGAGGTGGCAGGTAATCCGGAAAAGATCACCGAAGGAAAAGATTTAATTTACAACAAGGGAAAAGTAATTATAGAAACTGAAAATGATATCGTTACTTATGTTCACACCGACTTACGTCGTGGACTAGAACGTCTGGACTGGGTGAAGCTCAACTTTAGTCCTCTGGCCTTACTGATTATGAACATTACTATTGCCTTCATCATGTTTGGTGTTGCCCTGGAGATAAGACCTGAGAGTTTTAAGCTTATTATTAAAGAACCGAAATCACTGATGCTTGGTATATTCAGCCAGTTCCTGGCACTACCAGCGCTTACCTTCTTGTTGATTTATTTCCTTAAACCGACGCCTAGTGTAGCCTTGGGAATGATACTGGTGGCAGCCTGTCCGGGGGGTAATGTATCCAATTTTATGTCCTCACTGGCCAAAGGGAATACGGCACTTTCCATTAGTCTTACTGCATTTGCTACTATAGTGGCTGTATTTATGACACCTGTTAATTTCACCTTCTGGGGTAAGTTGTATTCTGAGACTTCAAACCTGGTAGTGCCTATTAGAATCGATTTTTTTGAGATTCTTCGCACAGTTATGTTGCTTCTGGGGCTTCCTGTTATAGCAGGAGTATGGTTTTCACGCAAATTTCCCCAATTGACACGCAGAATTGTAAAACCCGTAAAGAAAATCTCCATGATAATCTTTATTCTTTTTATAGTCTTTGCATTGCTGGGAAACCTCGAGTTTTTCAAAGCATATATTCATCTCATCATCTTTATCGTTCTGGCACATAATGCACTTGCCTTATTTACAGGTTTCGCTATTGGAACATTCGGCAAGGTTCCCAAAGCCGACAGACGCAGCATTACCATAGAAACCGGCATACAAAATTCAGGGTTGGCGCTCATCCTGATATTTAACCCCCGTCTTTTTGATGGCTTGGGAGGAATGGCCTTTATCGCTGCTTGGTGGGGAATATGGCATATCATTTCAGGACTTTTAATGGCTTATCTATGGGCTAAAAAACCTCTCCCCAACGAAACCTATGAACCCATAGAAGTTGAATCAAGCAACAAATAAAACCATCTGAGTTCGGCCATATCATGCAGAGTATTCATCAAATCTTTGTAGATGGCTTCCCATTTCCCAATTTCTAAATTTTATACCGCTAATGACTAAAAGCAATCGCCTGAATAATTATTCCATCTTTTACGCAATTTTAAAAAAATACATTGTTTTTCTTTTCAACAGATATTATCACGTTACTTTTTCAAATAAACCTTCTTGCAGCAAGCAAGACCGCTTAATTTACGCTTCCAATCATCACAATGCTCTTATGGACGCCGTTGCTCTGCATAGTGCTATAAACGATCAACCCGTCTTTATGGCTAGATCTGATATCTTTGCCAACAAAATAGCAGCAAAGGTGCTGACATTTTTAAAGATACTCCCCATTTATCGCATCAGGGACGGATATGATCAGTTATCAAACAATCAGCAGGTCTTTGAGCAAACTTTCCAGGTATTGAACAACAACATTCCTCTGGCTATATTCCCCGAAGGGAATCATGACAGTAAAAAAAGATTGAGAAACCTTAAAAAAGGAATTGCCAGGATAGCATTTAGTTACCGCTCAGCATCAGTAAACAATGAGATCAAAGTTATTCCCGTTGGCATGAATTACTCCGATTACCACCAACCGGGGAGTAGTTTGTTAATTCGATATGGAAATGCCATTTCTCTTTCTGATTTTGATAAAGAAATCATAGAAAATCCTGCCAAGGCAACCAATTCGTTCATCAAGGCCCTTGAAACGGAACTAAAAAATAACATGTTGCATATCGAAGAAGAGGAAGTGTACGAAACGTGTAATGCTTTGCTTGAGATATATGCTTCTGTGGCAAGAAGCCGGAAAGAACATCCTGAAGTAATATTTCAACAACAAAAAATAATTATTGAACAAATCGAAACAATTTGGAGAGTTAATCCTGAACACTACCAGGACATTAAAACCCTGGTTCAGCATATAAGCGAAATAATAGAGCAAAACAAACTCTCTATTAAAAATCTTTCGCTATTGGAACATTCTAGAAATTCAAATACAGGAAATGTAATAACCCTGGCAATAACGTTTCCTCTCTATGCATATGCTTTTCTTCAAAATGTGTTACCCGGTTTAATCCTAAAGAAGATTCAATCGATTATTAAAGATGCTCATTTTAAGAGTTCCGTTAATTTGGTTGGCAGGGCTTTTGTATACCCAATGCTATATGTCCTGCAAACACTTTTTATAGGAATAATTACCGGAGATATGTTTTTCACCTTACTATACCTATTTTCTCTTCCCCTAAGCTTTGTGTTTATGAAGCAATGGGAAGCCATACTGGTAAGGATTAAAACTTACCTTAAGTTATCTGGGGTGAATGAATCGTTATTTTCGTTATTGAGAAGACTTGCTGAAAAAACTGGGATTACTTTAGCAGAGAGATAGAAGCTTGAATCAAGTTAAGCTGAAAGTCAACTCAAAAGGTGTTTTTAATGAATTCGCATCAAATTAAAATAAATGCGAACTTTTTTACATGAATTAAATAATTGTTTATCTTCGTGATATAATTTGCATTTTTTATAATGCCTTCAGGCTTGTTTAAGAGAAAATGCATTCATAACCCTTCTTTATCAACAACAGGCACAAAATACCTTGTAATTCAACCAAAGCTGCCTGCCATTATACTGATTTGATTGAATTTCTACTTTTTCAATCATCAACTGGATACTCAGTTTCCACTACCATCGATTAACGTCTTTCTGAATAGTTATAAAGAATTTGTGATAGAATCACTCTCATAAATAGGGGACTTGATGAATTTTCAGTCCCAACTCTGCCTTTTTATAAATAGACTATCCTGAATATTCATATAATCAACCGTCTGTTATGAAAACAATAAATTTACTTTATCCGGTTATAACCAGCCTATTATTGGGCGGATTGCTACAGGCTCAGGTTGCCATTGATCCTGTTAAAAATGTTTATAAAATTGGCGGTTCATCAGAGATATTCATCTCTTATACCAACAAGGATGGAACCCATGCCTACAATGGAGTACTGGATGTTTCCACCGCGTTTGATTCAATTTCCAGTGTAGAAGAGCCTTTTCAGACCATGCATTTGGACCCTAGAAAAATCGCCTCGGCAACGGGCGATTTTAACAGAGATGGAGCCGATGATGTGGTAACGGTTACTGCCAATGCAGAGGGGAAAATAAGGGTCATAATACCGCTGATCGGCAATGATTTAAAAATAAGTGAAATAAAGGAGCATGATATAGAAGAGCAGGCAAATACCCGCATCAGGTTTACTGCCGGGAATTTTGATCATGACCAGCAGGATGAATTTGCCATCGGTTATGATTTACCAAATGGGACAACGACAATAATTCTGTTTAAGACAGATTCGGTTTTAAACATAAAACAAATAGCCTCTTATAAAGGAATCGCTTTTTTTGACAGAAATTTTGACATTGCTGCAGGTGATGTAGATGTTGACGGAATTGATGAGATAGTGATGGTTAAAAACAAGGCTATGCCAACATGGCAAAATAGCTCAAAACAATTTATTTCCACATACGATTTGTATATTCTGAAATACGATCCGGTTGACGGCGAGCTGACCATGCGCCTGGAAAGTGAGAAAAGTATTTTAAATCAAAAACTTTCGGGCTGGAATTATTTTCCCGCGCAGGGAAGTATTATCAATGAAATGAGGATTTCCTGCGGAGATCTTAACAACAATGGCAGGGACGAATTTGTGGTTGGATGGTCGTTCTATTATTGTTATTACCGGGAAGAAGTTTGCACGGGTACTGTCATATTTGGAGCCTGCATTGGTGGTAGTTGGAAATGGGAAAATTGGTTCCAGAATGCCACATTTTTGAATGCGTTTCATTTGACTCCGGATGAAAAAATTGAAAACAATCAGAATATTTTAGTGAATATTGATCAAGATTATCGAAAAAGAGGTGTATCGTCAGATCAGCATATCGCTATGACATTGAAATGTGAGCAAATGGACAACTTGGGTAGAGCAATGATTTTGGTGAACTCTCCCAATGTAGTTCATGTTTATGGACAGGGTGTTGATGCCAATATCATAAGAACTGGAGTTGCACGGACGGAATTGCCCTTAAGGCTAAATATACAGGGAAATGAAACGTTTGCAGTAGCAGATCTGAATCCTGATACTACTGCACTGAACTTCAATAAGGAGGTGATTGTCCTGGGTTCGGATAAAACTGCCACGCAACAATTAAACAACAGCTACAATGGGAAAGCCAGTATCAGAATAGCTGAGATCGACGAAATTACTTCCGAAACAATTACTTTTAAGTATTATGGGCCAATTGAAATTCCTTTTAATAGTAGTGAGAATATTGAATTATCCGCATTTCTTGCCGGTGATTTTGATCTGAGTGATGCAGAAGTTTATTTTGTAGGAACACCAGTTGTCACACTGGTAAAAGATCTTCAGCAACCCATTGTTATTCTCAATGCACCACCTGTTCATTTTGATGTGTTTGGCGGGGAGATATTTGACATTACTAATGTCTTTACTGAAACTAGTAATACCTTCAGTGCAAAATACAACAGCTCTGTCGGCGATATGAAAACCACCAGTGTAAAGGTGAATGATGGAATGGGATTTTCGTCAGACTTCAGGGCATATGCAATGGCCGGGGGCATGGGTATTGAGACGTCAATAAAAAGAAATTGGGAAAAAGGACGGTCATTTTACAGTGCAAATAGTCAGGATAAATTCATCGATCAAACGAGAACTGCTTATACGGAAGATTATGTGTTGCTATCGAGTATGGATTACAATTATTATAAGTATCCCATTTACGACAGGATAGGGAAAAAGCTGGGAGACATTGCTGTTATGAATCCTGCATTACCTGATTTTTCATCTGCCTGGGAAAGCTCTGCCAACTGGAATCATCCCTCTTATGTATTTAATCACGAACCGGGTAATATTCTCTCTTACAAACAGAGAGTAAATTCAGCGGATTTTAGCACCACCAGTCCATCGGATTTTATATATTTTAC
>JBEPXC010000003.1:0-54422 GCA_041642035.1 Sphingobacteriia bacterium | reverse complement strand
ATAGCCCTTATCGTGGGATTGGCCCGTAGCCTTCTTAATCGTGTAGATGGAAAATACATATCTTGGTTTGTTTAGGATTGAATAATATGTGTTTATACTAAGGGTTATTATTAAAATGACCATAAATAGCAGCAACCATTTCTTTGGCAGAAGGATAGGGCGCCATAACCGCCAACTCATATCCTTTATCCTTTATGGCAGCTGCTGTGGTGGTTCCAATGGCTGCCAAATGTAAGCCTTTTATATCTTTAAAAGTATTTAAAAAGGCATAAAAGCCCGAGGGAGAAGTGAAAATGATCATGTCTGCTCTCTTCTCTGTAATGATTCGGGCCATGTCATGATGTTGAACAGGACACTGGATTGTTTGGTATACATTGATGCGCTGCACATCGGCAACGGGCATCAACGTTTTTTCGAGCAGATTAGGAGCCTTGTTGCCAAGGGCTAACAATATTCTTTGTTTGGGTTGGATAACATCGGCCAGAAGATATTGTGCAAAATCTTTAGCGTCTCTGCCCGGATTGATATAGGTGGCCTTATAGCCATAGTTCTCCACTTCCGCAGCCGTCGATTTACCCACTACCGCAATCTTAACCGGGTTATTCAGAGAAGGAGTGCCCGTGATTTTCTGCAGGTTCTCAAAAAAACCCCGAACTCCCTTTCGACTGGTAAAAATCAACAGATCAGTAAAGGGCTGGTGAAGGATAGAATAAAATTCTTCCCGGGGCAGGAAGATGGTGTGAGTTTCTATCATGGGAAGATTATATGCCCTTGCACCGGCCATTTCCAGCAAGCTCAACATTTCAGCTGCCTGGTCAGCGGGTTGGGTGGTGACAACAATCTTGCCCTTCATTATTATATCTTATTGTTTTTCCTTATTTCCTCCAGTATGGCTCTTGAGCCAAGCTCGATGAAAGAATGGGCCAGCCTTGTAGCAAGTTCAATGCTTTGTTCGGGCGTTCCGGTTAATTCATCCTCCAGAAGTTGGGTGGCATCAATACTGGACACAAAGCCTTTAATACGGAAGGAGTCCTCCTTTATTTGGGTGAAGCATCCAATGGGTACCTGACATCCGCCTTCAAGCAATCTTAAAAAGGTACGTTCAGCTTCAATGGCATGCAGGGTAGGCTTATGGGTTACCGATTCAAGAACCTGCAATACGGATTCGTCGTTCTCACGTATTTCAATGGCAATGGCTCCCTGGCTTACAGCAGGGATAAAAACTTCAGGATCCAGGATTTCGCTGATCAGATGGCCCAGTTCAAGCCTTTGTAAGCCTGCTGCAGCCATTATCATGGCGCTGCAATGACCATCGTTCATCTTCTGGAGCCGGGTATTTACATTTCCCCTTATATCTACTATTTTAAAAGCAGGGTTGTATCTTAGCAATTGAGCCCTGCGACGCAAACTAGAGGTAGCTATTACATCCGATTGATCGAGTTGTGAGAATTTTTTGCCTTCAACATGTACCAGGGCATCTCTGTATTCACCTCTTTCCAATACTCCTCCCAGGGCCAGGCCTTCGGGAAAACGGGTAGGCAAATCTTTCAGACTGTGCACGGCCACATCTATATTTCCCTGGATCAGTTCAACCTCCAGTTCCTTGGTGAAGAGTCCCTTGTCACCAATTTTTGATAAGGCTACATCAAGGATTTTGTCGCCTTTGGTTTTGATGATTTTTATTTCTACTCTAAGACCCTCATGCTGCTTTTCGAGTTCTGCTTTTACCCGGTAGGCCTGGTATAAAGCCAATTGGCTGCCTCTGGTGCCTATGATTATACTGTCAGGAATCCCCATTTTCGTTAAGATCGAATAATTTGTTTACAATGGATACATAATCACGTTGCTTACCATTATCGGTAACCTGCTTAAGATTACGTATAAAAAGACGGGAGTACTTGCGGGAAATATGTTCGGCATAGCGGGTAACCATTTCATTGTCGTTGATGCCATTGATACGGATGAACCCTTCCAGTTCAGCCTGGTTGATGGCTTCCATATTCTTTTGGATTTTGCGGATAGAAGGAGTCAAATCCAACACACACAACCAATCAACAAATTCCTGTTTTACAAACCGGATGATCTCCATGGCTTCAGCAACTGATTCATTACGTTTGCTTTTGGTGTCTTTAACAATTTCCTGCAAATCGTCTACGGCGTATAGTTTAACCCGGGGCAACTGCTGTATATCGGTGCCTATGTTGCGGGGTACCGAAAGATCCATGTATAGCTGATCGTGTTTTATCTCTTTATGGAAACGCTCAACCATATCTTTGGTAATGATATGGTTTTGTGCTCCGGTAGCCACCATGATTACATCGCATTGTGGAAGGTATTCCTGGAGTTTTGCTATCTCAAAAGCTGTTATATCGTGTTTTTGTGCCAATTCGGTGGCTTTGGCAAAGGTACGGTTGGTGACATATAAGTGTTTGCAGTTTCTTTTCACCAGGTTTACCGTGGCTAACTCACCCATTACGCCGGTCCCGATAAGCATGATTTTCTTTTCACGGATATCAGGTATTTCGCGACATAACAATTCAACCGCCGCCGAACTGATAGATGCTGAGCCTTGATTGATGGCTGTTTCGGTGCGTACACGTTTACCGGCTTCAAAAGCTTTATTAAACATACGGGTTAGCACAGGGCTGCTGAGATTGTTATCGAGGCTGAGCTTAAAACAATTCTTTACCTGTGTCACAATCTGGTCTTCACCCAAAACAAGCGATTCCAGACCCGATATTACCCGAAAAAGATGCTCGGCTGCCTTCTCCCCCTCGTAATGATAAAAGTATTTTCTTTCTTTATGATCGGACTTTTTGAAAAATTCCAGATTGCGGTGTACGGCATCATATGCTTTATCGATGCAACAAATCTGATAGTGGAAATAAACTTCTATGCGATTACAGGTAGATAATACTACAACTCCTTTGATATCAGGATCAATCTGTAATTGCTTGAGAAACTGCAATGATTCCTCTTCGGTGAATGAATACTTTTCCCTTATTTCCAGGGGGGCGGATTTATAACTTATTCCTGTAACTCCAAGCATGTATTGCATTTAAAAATAAAAGCTAATCGGTATTCTATTGCTTAATAATCAAGGCCTTTGTAAAGATTTATTTTTCCTTAAAAGGTATAACAACCTGATTATTCAGCCTTTTAAGGTTTAATCGGTTACGAAGGTAAGAATAATATTTGGTAGGAGAATGCCTTCAGGGCTCATTTTTACTAAATTAAAATGGTTTTAAATTGGCAAGAGGGGGATAGTCAGGAAATTTGTTCGTGTTTTTTTATCAACGTCTAAGAGGGTATTCTCTATATAGCAATTTCTTAGGGCCGGAGAATACTTATTACAAGATTCATTTTATACTGTTAAGAAAATTTGTTTATTGGCCGATTGTTTTATCTTTGAGCTGCTATTCATAAAAAAATACAGTTATGAAAAAAATCCGACTTTTTGTTATAACGATGAATCTGTTGTTTGGTTTATCCTTGATAAATTCCTGCGGTCAATTCTCAAAACAGGAAAAATCAGCTGCTGAACTTGAGGAGAGCTCCATCAACACCCTGAGCAGTGAAGAAATGGAAGAAGGTTTTGTGTTGATCTTCGATGGTAAAACTTTTGATGGCTGGCGGGGCTACAACCGCAGCAATTTCCCTGAGCAAGGCTGGGCCATAGAGGAGGGTATGCTCAGAGTGGAAGGTTCGGGTGGTGGTGAATCCGGAGGGGCCGGTGGTGATATCATATACGACCGCAAGTACAAGGACTTTCACCTCAAACTCGACTGGAAGGTTTCTGCAGGTGGCAATAGTGGCATTCTATATCTTGCACAAGAAATTGAGGGTGAACCCATCTGGAAATCTGCTCCTGAAATGCAGGTGCTGGACAACGAGAAATTTCTGGAAGATTACCCTGATTTTTCTCCTTTACAAATGGCGGGCAGCTTGTATGATCTGGTGCCTGCCGATCCCCAGAACACAAGACCGGCCGGTGAGTGGAACAATGTGGAGATTATCGTACAAGAGGGTATTGTTATTCATAAACAAAATGGCGCCCTGGTGATGGAGTGTCATATTGACTCACCCGATTGGGAAGAGAAAGTGGCCGGTAGTAAGTTTGCTCCATACCCATGGTTTGGAAAATACGAACCCGGTTACATTGGCCTGCAGGATCACGGCGATGATGTCTGGTTTAAGCATATCAGAATTAAAGAATTATAGTCAACAGTATAGATTAAACTACCTGCCATGAAATCGAATCTTCTTTTATTGTTAACGGCTTTTTTATTGCTTGTAATTTCTTCCTGTAAGCAAAAAGCAGAAAATGCATCAACCGACGAACCTGCTGAAGGCACTCTCATAGTAGCCAGTAAAAGTGGCAATGATGTATATTTTATTGATCGTGCAACAGGTGAAACCGTTGTGATCCTGCCCACAGGTGAGGAACCACATGAAGTTGAGGTATCAGACGACGGACGTATTGCTGTAGTATGTAATTACGGCGACCGCGACAAGCCCGGAAACACTCTTTCTGTATATGATGTAGAGAAAGGAGCTTTTCATAAAACCATCAGTTTAGGTGAGCATACCCGCCCTCATGGCATGCAATGGGTGGCTGGCACCAATAATCTGCTGGTCACCACCGAAGGTTCTAAGAGCCTGCTGATGATCGATGTAAAATCGGGAGAAATCATTAAAACGCTACCTGCCGAAGAAGAAGTTTCGCACATGGTAGCTGCAGTACCAGGCTATTCAAAGGCTTTTGTATCCAGCATACGAACGGGGAATGTGGCCGTTTTTGACCTGGAAAGCAATCAACTTATTCAACATGTTTATAGTGGAAAAGGAGCCGAAGGCATGGATGTTAGCCCCGATGGAACAGAGCTATGGGTTACCAACAGAGATGAAAATACGCTAACCATTATAGATACAGAAACCCTTGCAGTATTGCAGCAACTGCCGTGTGCTGATTTTCCCATACGTGCGAAATTTACCCCTGATGGCTCCAAATTTCTGGTTAGTAATGCCCGTTCGGGCTCCATTTCGGTGTTCGATACCCAAAACCGCTCTTTGCTGGCCGACATCAAGCTTACCCCACCCGTGCCCGAAGATATCGATTCGGAAAGATATTTCGCTGAATTTGAGGGGACCTCAATTCCCATTGGGGTAGTGGTACCCGATAATGATTATGCTTACATAGCCAACACGCGCTCTGATGTGGTAAGTATTATCGATCTGAAAGAAATGAAAATAACGGGCCATTTGCAGGCAGGTAATGAACCCGATGGTATTAATTTCTCGCATCTAAAGTCAAAAAGAGATAATTAATACGGGCTTAACCTTTCCGTATCCGTAAAATAAGAACATGCGGCCTGGTCTCTTCCTTCCAGCTTCCAGCTTCCAGCTTCCAGCTCTTTTATCATTGCTCTCATTCCAGACGTTTCCATGTCCTCCGGACGATGGAAAGTCTTCTACACTCTTCCTTCCAGCTTCCAGCTTCGAGTTTCCAGCTCTTAAAGCATTGCTCTCATTCCAGCCGATTCCATGTCCATCGGTTAGGTTTAAAAGAATATAATAAAATTATCATACTTAAACCGTAGCATAAGCGTATCATAAGCGTACCATAAGCGTATCATAAGCGTATCATAAGCGTATTTGCACGCTTATAATTGGCTTATGATACGCTTATGGTATGGGGTTGATTTTTTTATTATTTTCGCCTATTGTAATCTAAACAAAACACCATGACTCAAAAAATTATGTATTTGTTGATGGCCATGCTGATAAGCATCACCTCAATGAAAGCCAATGATGTTAAGGCTTATTTTATATCCGATCCAACGGTTTCGCCTGATGGGCAGGCGATAGTGTTTGTGTATGAAAATGATCTGTGGCAAGTGGCTAGGGCCGGCGGAACAGCTTACCGGCTTACTTCGCTGGAAGGAAAGGCTTCTGTTCCACGCTTTTCGCCCGATGGCAAATGGATTGCTTTTAGTTCAACACGCGGAGGCAACGACAATGTTTACCTGATGCCGGCACAGGGAGGCGAGATACAGCAATTAACCTGGCATGAAGGTTCTGACAGGGTCGATTCCTGGTCGTGGGACTCTCAATCGATTTATTTTCATTCATCGAGAGAAAATATGAGCTCGGTATACACGGTTAATGTAACAGGTGGAACTCCGCAAAGATTATTCGATCATTACTTTAATCTTGAACACCATCTTCTGGAGCATCCCCAAAGCGGAGCATATATATTCACCGAGAGTTGGGAGAGCCTGGTCTTTCCGCATAGAAAACGCTATAAGGGGGCACACAGGCCCGATATCCTATCTTATAATCCAACTACCGATGAGTTTAGTAAGCTAACAGACTATGAAGGGAAAGATTTGTGGCCTTCTATTGATGAAAAAGGCAAGATCTATTTTGCTTCTGACGAATATAACGGGGAATTTAACCTTTATACTTTTAAGGAAGGGGAGAAGACTGCTCTGACACAGTTTGAGCGATCCATCCGTCGTCCTCAGGTAAGTGCTGATGGCAGCGTAGTCGTTTTTGAAAAAGATTACCAGTTGTATGTGTACCAGGTTTCTTCTGAAGAGGTCGTTGTTCCCGATGTACGTTTGTTTCAGGCACCTGAACTGGCGGTAGAACAAAGCTTTGATGTAAAAGGAGAGATTACGTGGTTTGATGTTTCTCTTGATGAGAAAAAATTGGCGTTTGTATCCAGGGGCGAGCTGTTTGTTTCGGATATGGAAGGCAAATTCGTGAAGAAGATGCCGCTTAAGGCCGATGAGAGAGCTATTGAAGTGCAATGGCTCAGTGACAGTAAAACCCTCCTATACACCCGTACCCATGAGGGATGGGCTAATTTGTTTACCATAGATGCCACCGGACAAGGGGGTGAAAAGCAACTGGAAAACAAACCGGCGACCAGTCGGTTGGTTTCGCTCAGTCCCGACCGTAAAAAAGCGGTTTATCTTTCAGGGCGCAATGAAGTGGTTGTTGCTGACCTTGAAAAATTCAAGACAGAAGTTGTGGCCGAGGACGAATTGTGGGGTTTTCAAAATTCTGCACCCTATTTTTCTCCCGATGGCGAATACATTGTTTATACGGCTTTCCGCAATTTCGAGCAAGACATCTTAATCCATAAGCTCTCCTCGGGCACAACCATCAATCTTACCCGCTCGGGGGTTACCCAAGCGCAGCCCTGGTGGTCGCCCGATGGAAAATATATTTATTTTTCTACCGACAGGGTAAACCCCAATTATCCGAGAGGAGAGACCAACAACAGCATATACCGTATTGCCCTGCACCGGTTTGCTGAACCTTTTCGTCAAAATGCCTTTGATGAACTCTTTGCCGACAAACCTGACAAAGATACCCTGGATCAGCCCATTGAAATCACCCTGGATCTGGAAAGAATTCAGGAACGCTGGGAGAAAATTGAAGTAAAAGGGGGCCAGCAGTATTTGCCAAGAGTATATTCTTATAAAGAGGGTCAGGTGATGTTTTTTGTCTCCAATCATGACAAGGGAGAGTATGCTTTATGGAAAACTGAGATGAAACCTTTTGAAGAAAGAAAGACAGAAAAAATTGAGGGCCCTGATGCATCAGCCAATCTTCAACTGGCGAATGTAAAAGATAACTTCTGGGCACTGGTTAAGGGTAGCATTAGTAAGATTCAACCCGGGGATAATAAAATGGAGGCCATATCCATTAGCCATAACTTCAGCCGCAGGCTCGATAAGGAGTTTTCGCAGGTTTTTTATGAGACCTGGACTACCCTTGAAGAGAATTTTTATGATGAAGATTTTCATGGTGTTGATTGGAAAGCTACCCTTGCCTATTACGAGCAATTTTTGCCTCATATGCGCAAGCGTGAAAATTTACGAGTCCTGCTCAACGATATGCTCGGTGAGCTAAATGCCTCTCATATGGGTTTTACCAGCAAGGGTAAGGAAGAAGAGCCTGAATATAAAGGAGAAACCGCTGAGACAGGAATCGTTTTTTCAAAAGAGAACCCTTATGTGGTGGATAGAATCATAACAGCTTCAAATCTGGATCTCACCCAAAGACCTGTTAGAGCAGGTGATGTGCTGGTTGCCCTTGACGGCAAAAGCATAGATGAAACCCTGAATCGTAATTATTACTTCCATTTTGCTTCGCGTCCACGGGAGATGGAGCTGACCTTCAAAAGAGGTAATAATGAATTCAGCCTTGTGTCGCGCCCGCATACGCCGCAGGAAATCAACAATCTGTTATACGACGAATGGATCAGGGAAAACAGGGAATATGTTTCGTCTAAATCAAATGATCAGATCGCGTATGTTTACATGAAAAACATGTCGGGTTCGTCATTGGAGCAATTTCTGATTGATATGACCACCTACGGCCCCTGTAAGAATGCTTTACTGTTTGATATAAGATTCAACCGGGGAGGCAATGTGCACGATGATGTGCTTCAGTTTTTAGCACAACGACCATACCTCAACTGGAAATACCGTGGAGGGGAACTTGCTCCCCAGCCCAATTTTGGCCCATCAGCAAAGCCCATGGTGCTGACCATCAACGAACGCAGTCTTAGCGATGCAGAGATGACCGCCGAAGGATTCCGCCAGCTGGATCTTGGGAAAATAATCGGTGTAGAAACCTACCGTTGGATAATTTTCACCTCGGGCAAGTCATTTGTTGATGGTTCCTTTTGTCGGTTGCCCAGCTGGGGATGCTATACCCTGGAGGGCGAAAACCTGGAAAAAACAGGGGTAGCCCCCGACATACAGGTGGCTGAAAATTTCCACGATCGTCTGCATAATCGCAGGCCTCAACTGGATGCAGCTATAGAAGAACTAATGGAGCAACTTAAAGAGTTACCTCACGATCAAACTCTATCACCTCCATGTCCCTGATTACAGGGCCCTCTATAATAAAACGTAACATTGTGATAACCTTATGAAAACCATGTCTGCCTGCAGCTCCCGGATTGAGATGCAGGCAGTCGTATTTTTTATCATGAATGATTTTCAGGATATGTGAATGGCCACTGATAAATAATCCTGGAGGACGTAACTGCATGATGGCCTTTACCTTTGGCTGGTAATAGCCCGGATAACCACCGATATGGGTTATCAATACATCTACTCCCTCACAATCGAAGCGGAGTACTTCGGGGAATTCATGGCGTATTTCTGTTCCGTCGATATTTCCAAATACACCCCGCAGAGGTTTTATGGATCGTAGTTTTTCAACCGTATTCCAGTCACCAAAATCGCCGGCATGCCAAATTTCATCACACTCTTTAAAGATCCTGGATGTTTCCGGGTGTATAAATCCATGGGTGTCAGATAGTAATCCTATTTTAATCATGAAGATTTTCGTTTGGATATTTGGTAAGTTAAGGTCTGTGGGTGCCGTTTTATGCAAACATAATACAAAAAAGAGGATCTGTATGGAATGATTTTCCACAAAATGTTAATAGTTTTTATTAATAAATACTGGGTAGCGCTTCTTAATGGGTTAATTTTGTACTTTCGTAAATTAAAAACTTTGTCACTCAAGCATCCTATTAAAGAAAAACATCGCAAGAGAACCAAAAATCCCTGCAACTATTACAACTCCTGGCCTTAAACATGACAGGGCCACAGATCTATAAAACAGACAACCCTATTATATCAAAAGAAACCCTAAAGAATGAGTTATCAAACACACACACCCAACCAGATAAAGGTTCAGGATAAGTATTTTGTAAAATACATTGATTCTGAAAGGATTCATGAAGCCGTAGTGGATATTGCGGAAAAAATACATGAAGATTTTTCGAATGATACACCCTTGTTTTTGTGTATTCTCAACGGCTCATTTATGTTTTCATCAGATTTGATGAAGGCGTATAAGGGCATTTGTGAAATTAGTTTTATTCGTTTATCTTCCTACAAGGGCACACAAAGCACCGAAGAAGTTAAAACCCTGATAGGATTGACGGATGATATTCAGGGCAGGAATGTGGTGATTCTGGAGGATATTATTGATAGTGGGATTACGGTGTCTCATTTATTGGGTGACTTAAAGAAATATAATCCGGCCAGCTTAAAAGTCGCCACGCTTTTATTTAAGCCCGATGCTTTGCGTACGGATATTGTCCCTGATTACATAGGGATGAAGATACCGCGTGATTTCATAGTTGGCTATGGCCTGGATTACGATGGTTTTGGACGTAATCTGGCTGATATTTACAAGATAGTAGAATAATTTGTAACTTGGCGGTTGCCTTATTGCACATTACCTAAAATTGTACATCATGCTGAATATGATATTATTTGGACCACCCGGCTCGGGCAAAGGGACACAATCTTCCAGGATTGCATGCAGGTACAATCTTGTGCATTTGTCCACGGGTGAAATGTTTCGCCAGGAGGTGAGACGGGGTAGTGGCTATGGAGAAGAATTAGCCTCTTATATGAATAAAGGTCATCTGGTACCTGATCAATTGGTTATCCGTAAGTTATATCGTGCTGCTTTAGCGAATATGAAAGGACCCGGTCTGGTATTCGATGGCTTTCCGCGAACCCTTCATCAGGCCAGGATACTTGACCAATTGATGACACGCTTTGAAACGCAGGTGCATATTGTGATTTGCCTTATGGTGGAGGAAGATGAACTTTTTAGCCGAATGATGGGCAGGGCAGAAGATTCGGGAAGGGAAGACGATAACACCCACACCATGCGGCGACGCCTGGAGATATATCATCAACAAACAAAGCCGTTAAAAGAGTATTACAGGCAGCAAAAAAAAATATCCTTTGTAAGTGGAATGGCACCGGTAAAGGATGTTTCTGCCCGTATAGCCAAAGTGGTTGAGTATTATCGTCAAAAGAAAGAAATTCTTCAGAGCTTAACGGAGGATGAGATAAGTTGAAGATATAGGTGGAATCCGCAAGATGATGTCTTCACAAAAGAGAAAGAGAAAAGCGAAAGTCGCTTCCATTTAAAATATTATATAAAAGAGCGTAAATAGGATTGAAATAATCAATCGGTTGGTGATAAACGAACAATTCAATAATAGTAATACATACATAACAACAAATACCATTGGCTTCAAATTTTGTAGATTATATAAAAATTAATTGCCGCTCGGGAAAGGGCGGAGCAGGCTCCATGCATTTTATGCGGGCCAAATATGTGCCACGTGGAGGTCCTGATGGCGGAGATGGTGGGCGAGGTGGTCACGTGATTCTTAAGGGGAATAATAATTTATGGACTTTGCTGCACCTTAGATATACCCGCCATGTTGCTGCAGAGGATGGCACGGGCGGAAAAGGGCAGGGCAAAACAGGAGCCTTTGGCAAAGATGTAACCATCGAAGTTCCCCTGGGTACCATAGCCCGGGATGCAGAGACAGGGGAAATAATGGCCGAAATTACCGAGAATGATCAGGAAATTATTTTACTTGAGGGTGGCCGTGGAGGACAGGGGAATATTCATTTCAAAACCTCGACCAATCAAACGCCCCGCTATGCTCAGCCAGGAGAACCCGGGCAGGAATACAATGTTGTCATGGAGCTTAAAATATTGGCTGATGTGGGGCTGGTGGGTTTTCCCAATGCGGGCAAATCAACCCTTTTATCGGTAGTATCGGCCGCCAAACCTGAAATCGCTGATTATCCTTTCACCACCCTGGTGCCCAATCTGGGCATGGTGCCCTATCGGGATCAAAAATCCTTTGTAATGGCCGATATCCCTGGTATCATTGAAGGTGCACACGAAGGCAAAGGACTGGGGCATCGTTTTCTGAGGCATATAGAGCGCAATTCGGTGCTGTTGTTTCTCATTCCTGTGGATAGTGAGAATATTAAACAGGAATATGAAGTGCTGCTTAACGAGCTGAACATGTTTAATCCCGAATTGCTCGATAAGCAAAGGATACTGGCAATCACCAAATGTGATATGTCGGACGAACAAATGCTCAATGAATTAAAACCAGAACTTCCTGATCTACCTTATGTAATGATTTCCTCTCATACCACCCTGGGCATAACTCAACTCAAAGATGTGTTGTGGAAAGTTCTTAATCAAAAGATAGAAGAATAATCATTTTACAGTTTCTTATTATGCTTGAATATTTAATGCAATTAGACCGGGCGTTATTTCTTTTTCTTAATGGATTTCATGCACCCTGGTTAGATCAGATCATGTTTTGGATAAGTGATAAGTATGTATGGATCCCTTTGTATTTGTTTCTGGTGTGGTTGTGTATCCGTTTCTATGGATGGAGAACCTTGCTGTTATTTTTCTTTTTTCTGGTGCTGATAACCATGTCGGATCAGACCACCAATCTTTTGAAAGAGTATTTTCAGCGATTGAGGCCCTCACGAGATGAATCTTTCGAAGGGCTTGTGCATGTAGTTAATGAATACCGAGGTGGGAAATATAGTTTTGTATCTGCCCATTCGGCCAATTCCTTTGCCATTGCGGTGTTTATGATACGACTGTTGCGCGATAAAGTAAATTATATCATTCCCCTGGTGCTTACCTTTGCCATACTCAATGGCTACAGCCGTATTTATCTTGGGGTGCATTATCCCGGCGATGTCCTCTTCGGAGCTTTGCTGGGTACCGCTATTGCTTTTCTGGTATATGAGCTATGGAAGCTGGCGGATAAGCGGATCTATTTCAACAAGCCTGGCCCTTCAGACTAATTTCTGTGAGTGGTATATAAAGAGATTGCGATCAGAATATTAAACCCTATTAGAGGTTGGATATTTTGGTTTCAATTTTTTCTATCACTACTTTATAGATTGCGACATTATTGATGGCGGGAGCATTATAGGGGAAATCCCTGCCGGTATATTTGCGCATTATAATGTTCATGATTTTTACCTTTTCATCATAATCTTCCACAAAAATGGTTTTGCCATGGGCCAAAACACTTCTGTAACGCATACCATAACTACAGGCCATGGTTTCGTGCCGGTGAAACAACTGATGGTCGGTACTGAAGGTAACACATACCTGAGGTCTGCTTTTGAGTATATCGATTTTTTTGCCCTCCTGAGCTGAATGAAGATAAATGGTTTCATTCTCATACCCAAAGTTGAAGGGTAAAACATAGGGATTTCCATCCTGATCAACCATTCCAAGGTAACAGGCATCGCATTTGTCAATAACTTGTCGGGCGTTTTCGTGATCGGTATAAAGCGTATTGGCCATTTTGTATGATTTTTTTGGTGTTTGTTGCCACAAAACTAAGGAATTTTTCTCAGCGGATGTTAAAAATATGTACTGTAAGCCACAGCATTCAGCTAGCTCTTTGTGAATAATGGATTAAACTTGTAGATAATAATTTGTTTATTGTTTTAAAAATAGCTTATTATTGCATTTTGAAAAATTAAGATAAACCACTCTTTACATTATCCTATCCAAAGACATTGCCAGGGTGGGGGTATGTAAGCGGGTTATCTAAACCATTTTTTTTAGAAAATATTTCACTTCTATGGGAAAGATTATTGCTGTAAGCAACCACAAAGGAGGTGTAGGAAAAACCACATCTGCTATAAACATAGGTGCAGGCCTTGCTTTAAAAGGGAAGAAGGTATTACTCATCGATATGGACCCGCAAGCAAATATGAGTCAGAGTCTGGCCATTCATGAACCCGACAATGGCATTTATGAAGCACTTAAGGGCACTCATGAGCTGGCTGGGGTTAAAATACATAAGAATTTGTGGCTGGTGCCCTCATCGTCGGGATTGGGAGGGGCAGAGCTTGAGCTGGCAGCAGAAGCAGGTCGTGAGTTTATTTTAAAAGAATTGCTGGATGCAGAAAGGGAGGCTTACGATTACATATTGATCGATTGTCCTCCTTCCTTAGGACTGCTCACCATCAATGCTTTTACGGCAGCCGATGAAATATTTATTCCCATGCAGGCGCAATATTTGGCTTTGCAGGGAATAGGAAAATTGTTGGGCCTGTTGGACAAAATAAAGAAAAGATTAAATCCAATGCTGGAGATCAGCGGAATTTTTATAACCCAGTTTGATAAAAGAAAAATTCTCAACCGGTATGTAATGGATACGCTCGAATCGCATTTCGGAGATAAGGTCTTTAAGACCAGGATTAGAAACAATGTTGCGCTTGCGGAAGCCCCTAATGAAGGGTGCGATATCTTCAGCTATCAACCAACGAGTATAGGCGCTAATGATTATCAGCAATTGGTTAAGGAGATACTTAAACGAGCATAAACCTAATGATGTGCAAGGGGAGTCCTGCTTTTAATTATGCTTCATCAGCCCCAACTGCAGCAGTTCAGAGGTTAGCTTCTGCATGGTTAAGGGTTTGGTGATGTATGCATCAAACCCTTCGGCGAGGTATTTCTCTTTATCCCCACACATGGCATTGGCTGTTATGGCAATAATAGGGCGCAGGTTCTGGTGTTTTTTCCTGATTTCTTTCATGGCCGTTAAACCATCCATCAGAGGCATCATAATATCCATCAGGACCACATCATGTTTTTCAGGTTTAAATTTTTCCAAAGCTTCAAGACCATTATTGGCTGTTTCGATGGTGCAGTTTGCCCCTTGAAGCATGATGGATATTACCTGTAAATTAACCCTCTTATCATCTACCAGCAGTACATTAAGATTAAGGGGAACTTCTGCCGTAAATTCATCTTCATCCTCAGAATATACCCACTCGTTAAGCATCCCTTTTGATTTAAAGGTAAACCAGAATGTGCTGCCTTTGCCGGGTGTGCTATATACACCAATATTTCCTTCCATTAGGGTAACCAGCTGCCGGCAAATATACAAGCCCAGACCCGAACCGTCGGCAGGGGGTGTAAGGGGGGTGTCTATTTGCTGAAATTTTTGAAACAATTTGTCCTGACTTTCTGGGCTGATTCCCAGTCCGGTATCTGTTAATAATACTTTAAGCATATTTTTACCTTTGGCATCAGTCTTTTCAATGCGAAGGGTAATGGTCCCGTTCTTTGTAAATTTAATCGCATTATTAATCAGGTTCATCAGTACCTGTTCGAGACGCATTTTGTCGGTATTGAGAAACTCAGGTACGTTTTTTTCAAGGATGACTTCCAGCTTGTTATTGCTATTGATTAGACCGGGTTGGGTTAGAATTTTTATGTTTTTGATCAGTTCGCCAAGTTTGAAAACCGAAGGTCTCAAGGCCATTTTGCCTGCTTCAATTTTAGAAATGTCGAGTATGTCATTGATGAGAGTAAGCAGTATTTTGGATGATTCCCTGATGATGTTAAGGTATTCGGTCTGCTGTGGGTTAAGCTCGGTTTTGGTCAGTATCTCGCTCATTCCCATTATCCCTGTAACGGGAGTTCTTATTTCGTGGCTCATGTTTGCCAGGAAAAGATTTTTTGCTTCAGAAGCTTTTTGTGCAATTTCGGCCTGTTGACTTATCTGGAGGGTCTTGTTTTGATCAGTAATATCCCGAAAAAGACTTATCAGGTAGATGGCTCTTTTAATTTTGATCTGCTGTGAAGTAATATCAAAATATCTGATTTTCTGGTTGGCGCATTTCAGGGGGATATTATCGGCAATGGGTATTTCTCCATTAGCTTGCTGTATTATTTTATCCATGGAAAGGTTCAACTGTTCTTCAGGAATAAGGTCATCGAGCCAAAATCTCTGCATTTGGTGGCTGTTATAGCCCAGAATGTTGCACATTACTGGGTTGATCATGAAAAATTGATGGTTTTTCCAATCTGCTACAATAATACCATCGCTGGTTCTTTCGAATATGGTTTCGAATTGTTGTTTTATATCAATGATTTCTTTATGGGCTTCAGAAAGATCAATAGTGGTTTTACACAATTCGCGTGTTCTTCTATTGACCAGCTTTTCAAGGGTAAGATTCTTTTCCTGGAGTTCTGACAAGGGTAAAGAATCGCCCTTTTTGGGGCCGGATTCACTCTTTGATAGATGAATATGTACAATCAGCCACTGCTGATCGATTTTTTGCCAGAGCACCGAAAATTTCTGATCTGTGTTAGCAAAAGGTATCTCCTTAATACACCTCCTGGTATCGAAATGTGCAATCAACAAGCCCACATCCGGCTTAATTATATTTACATTCAGAAGTTTTTCGGAATAATCAACGGATTCGGGGCAGTGGTCTATATCTTTTTTGAATACTTCGAGTACAGATTCATAATCGGGGTTTATTTGGTCTGTTTCAGAGCCAATATAGGTAATATGGGAAGAGAATAGGGTCTGGAGGGAATCAAGGTCACGATCCTGATGGTAATATTTAATAAATAACCGGTAAGAATCAATTATTTCAGACTCAAGTGTCCGGGCAACAGGTATTTCCTTCATTTCCGTTCGTTACAATTGATGATAAATCCTTATGAATTGGCAGATAAAATCTAAATTATAGAGTTGACCGATTATGATGTAAGCTATACTTCACTTTTGCAATATTAAATGTTTTTTTTTGATTAATTACATATTGTAGTCTAAATATTGTGTTAAATATTTGTTTCAAAATATTGAAAGTCAATTGTATTGACCATTATTGATGTATAAATGTGACCAAATATCTTTCACCAAAAGAGAAGATATTATAATGAAAGAAAGATGCACTCAAAGAATAATTAGTGCTGCAACTTTTTTATTTTGCAGCATTATTTTGAAATATGATTAATTACCTCAGTGGCATAATTCTTAATGGCCAGATCTAAATAATCTACTATACTTATAAGACTCACAGAGTCATTGTTTATATTTTCATTAAGCACTTCACAGGTTTTTGCCAACTGTATGGCACCCATACTTAAAGCCAACTGGTAAAGGGCATTGATGTCCTCTTCTGCAATGCTCTGTGTGGCCATCAATGAATTTCTGAAGGTTTTTGATAAGTCTGTGGCATGATCAAAAAAGGCAGAAAAAAGTTCGTTTAAAACCATCGAGTTATGTTCTGATTGAGCCACAACAGAATTAAAGCTTTGGTTGTCGAGCACTATTTCTTTGTCCAGCTGGTTTATGAATTGTAAGGTTTCTTTGGACTCCACTGTGTTGATAGGTATTGCTTTTTTAGACCAATAGAGCAGTTTTTTGTAAAGCTCATCGGAATTGGCCGGTTTTATGATGTAATCATCCAGTCCACTTTTAAGAAAACCTTCCACATCGGCTGAGAATACATTGGCGCTTAATCCAATGATAACCGGATAATCTGTAAATTGCTGGCGGATAATCCTGGTGGCGGTTATACCATCCATCACAGGCATTTGAATGTCCATAAGAATGATTTCGAAAGCGGGTTTTGCGGCATTTTGACTTTGATTATTTTTCAATAATTCAATGGCTTCTTTACCATTTGATGCTATCGTAGTTTTGCAACCCATGGACTCCAACATGAGTTTTATTACTTTCTGATTTACAATTTTATCCTCAACGAGTAGTACATTAATGTTGAGATTTTTGTTTTGAACAGTTTGGGTGGAAGCTGTAAAGCTTTTCACTTTTTCTCCTTCAGGAATGGTAGTAGTAATAGTAAACCAGAACATTGATCCCTTGCCTTTTTCGCTAACGACTCCAATTTCTCCGTCCATAAGCTCAACAATTCTCTGGCTAATCGTAAGGCCCAGCCCGGTTCCCTCAATGCTACGCGTAAGAGTGGAATCGATTTGTATAAAAGGCTTGAAAAGCGTTTTTTGTTCGTTGGCAGAGATGCCAATGCCCGTATCCTGTACTTCTACTTTCAGGCTCACAATATCATTGGTTGTTTTATCGGGAAAAACTCTCAGGGTAATTGATCCTGAAGGGGTAAACTTAATGGCATTCGACAATAGATTTGAAAGGACCTGATTAAGTCTCAAGGGGTCGATGTTGAGATATTCAGGAAGTGATTCATCAATAAAGACGTTAAAATCCAGTGATTTTTGTTTTACCATGGCCGCAAAAATTTTTGGGGCATCGGTAATGAATTTTTTAATATGCACTGGTGTAGGATTGATGCTCAGTTTTCCGGCCTCAATCTTAGAAAAATCCAAAACATCATTGATGATATTAAGCAAAGAATCTGCTGAATACTTAATGGTTTTGATATAGTCCTCCTGAGTAGGGTTAAGGGGGGTATTTAGTAAAAATTCGATCATCCCCACAATACCATTCATGGGAGTACGAATCTCATGGCTCATGTTGGCAAGAAACTGTTGCTTTATTTCGGCCGATTTTTGGGCCAGGGCAATATTTTTTTTCAATTCCCGGCTTTGCAATTCCATGGACACATCGCGGCTTGTAAACACAATGGCATTAATCAGCGGGTTTTGCAAATGGTTGGTGGCAATGGTTTGAATATTTTTATAGCCTTGAGATAAATGCTTTACCCTGTGTTGAATATAGGCTGGATCCTTATCTGATGAAAGGATATTTTCAAATTTCCTACCAAAATCAGCTCTGTCTTCGGGGTGAAAAAACTGGCTGAAATGTTTTCCTACCACATCATTATTGGCATACCCAAAGATTTTTTGAATAGCATCAGTACAGTACAGAATTATCCCCTCTGTGTTGGTAAGCGTAATCATGTCGAAGCTGTTTTCCAGCAGGGTTCTGAATCTTTGTTCGTTTTGCAGTACCTGCTGTTCAATAATCCGTTGCCTGGTTATGTCGCGGATAAAGGCTCCAACACCGATATTGTTGTTTTCGAAATATACCGGAAATTTCCGGGTTTCGAAAAATTGACCATTTACCTCTCTCTCATAAATTACAGGCTTATTATTCTGCAATACCTGCAGGTCGTATTCCTTCTCGCTCTTCGCCAACCAATCAGGAGCTATTTCTTCATCGCTTTTTTCTGCTATTTGCCCGGGATGTAGTTTGAAAAAACCAGCAAAAGCTTGATTGGCCAAAACATATCTTAACTGTTTGTCTTTCAGAATAGCAAAATCAGAAGTGCCATCAATAAAGCTTAAAAACTGCTTTTGATTTTCTTCCAGTTTTTCTTTTAAATTGACCGTTTGTTGCAAGGTTTGACGTACCTCTTCTTCGCTGGATCGTAATTCTTCGTTCATCGTTTGCTCATTCTGCAACATTTGAGCAATTTTATTTTCCTGTCTTTTCCTCTGGCTGATATCCTGAAGATTGATAATAAAATACAACAGATCGTCCTGGTTGTTCTTAACCCCTGTAATGTCGATCATGACCGGGAATACGCTACCATCTTTGCGTTGGTGAATGGTTTCAAAAACATAATGTCCTTTTTGAGCTGCCTGAAGGAATATATTCGCCATTTCCTCTTTTGTAGCCGGGGCCATAAACTCATCGAAGGTTTTTCCTGCCATTTCCTCCCTTGTATATCCATGGAGGTGAGCAAATACCGGATTCATTAATTCTGGTTTTGCAGTGATGGGGTTAGCGGTAGCAACACCCATTAATGTGTTGCTGAATATATCCTCCCATTTTTTAAGGGAAAACTCGTTATCTTTTCTGGTTTGAATATCGCTGACGGATCCCACCAGGCGATACACCCCCTTGTTGGGATTTGATAAAGCAAACACCTTGCTCTCCACCCAAAGAAAATTGCCTGATTTTTGCCTCATACGCATCTCAATAGCAAAAGTGTCCTTTATCTCTTGTTGAAGCAGCTCGAGTTGATAATTAAAAACGCTGACATCAGCAGGGTGTATAAATTCGAGAAAATTATGATGCGTTATTGGGCTTTCTTTTTCACTGTACCCCAACATCTGCTTGATACGTGAAGAAGCAAAAAAATCACCTTCCTTAATATTCCAATCCCATATACCATCTTTAGTAGCCTGTATGGCCAGAGCATATCGTTCTTCGCTAAGACGAATGCGTTCTATAGCAATCTTTTTATCCGTGATATCAACGATGGTCTCTATAATGCCATATTTTTTTGTTCTTTTATTGTAAACTATCGATTTATAAAAGATGACATCTCTCACTTTACTACCCTGAACGATTATTTGTCCCTCATAGGTAATTGACCTGTGATTGGATATTACTTCTTCATTTAAATTCCTATGCAGGTCTACCTGGTTTGGCGGATAAAACCCGGGCAATTCATTTCCAATAATTTCTTCTTTTGAATGACCTGTTAGTTTCTCGAATGCTTTATTGCAATCTTCTACCTTTTTATTATCGAGCATAAAAAAGATAGGATTGGGTAAAGCATTGATGAGTTCATTCCGGAAAGCCAGTTCATACCGTAGTACTCTTTTTATCCGTCTATTTATCAAAATAGTGATGACAAACAATAGAGAGAATAATGCCAGGGATATAAAGAACCCTATGATAATATTCTGGTTCTCTTTAATAAATCCGGGTGATTTGTTTAATATCACCTTGTTCTTTGGCAAGCTTGATAGAGACACTTTAAATTTTTCCAGCACAGGATAGTCAAAGTAGTATTCATTCTGCACTGTCATGGTAACAGGAATGTCTTCAGCAGGTTCTCCAGCGATAATTCTTAAGGCTTTTTGAGCTGCTGATTCTCCTTGAGCATTTCCCGATGCCAACTTTCCTCCAATAATACCATATCCCATCATAAAATGCCAAAAACCAAATACCGGAGCTGCACTGGCCTTTGTGATCTCGCGGGTAGATTGCTCAACAGGGATGATTAAGTTGCCATTTTGGTTGAGATATGGCCAAAGCATTATGATCGCATTTTCGGGAAGATTTTCCAGCACAGAAAGAAGGTTTTCCAATTTTGATTCATGTAAATAATGAAAGACTTTATCAGCGAATGAATCCTGGTGATTCCTTCTGAATTTATTGGAAAGATCATATGCCGTGGTTGAATGATCACCCACAAAATAGATGTGTTTAGTTTCTGGAAATAATTTTATGGCTTGCTCTACAGTTTTCTTTACATCAAGGTTTTCAATCACTCCCGTATAATGAGGAAATTCTATCCGAATCTTTTCATCATAGTTATTGATTCCACAAAAAACTACAGGCTTTTTGGGGAACAGCCTTTCTCCATATTCCATCATAAAGTTCAGGGCATCATCATCACTAACTATTATCACATCAATATCAACGTCGGAATATTTGTGTTTATACAGTTCGAAAAGTATTTGCTGACTTAGCAAATCAATGGTTCTTTTAGTATCCATATACTCATGCAGTAAGTGGAATTGATCTGCTTGAGAAGCAAAAAAGCTGTCGAGGCCTTCCTTTATCTCAATATTCCATTTAAAAGAAGAGTGGTAGCTATGGAGAACTAAGATATTATATGCCGGGGCCGGAGAAGCCAATGAGGATAATATGTTCAGAAAAATAGCTATGCTAATGAAAAATAATCTTTTTATCATTGCAATTAATTGAAAGGGTTAATTCCTGGAGAGAAAGAAATTGTCAGAGCGATGCATTCAATAGCCGGAATAAAATATAGTTAATAGGGTTTAATCATTGCTGATGATTTGTTGATTGATAATGCTTTTTATTTTATGATAATCAACTAACAGGACTTCAAAAAGAGATTCACTTTCATCAAAAATATCCTGTTTATGGAGTTTATCCATTTCCGAGGTTATATGATACACCTTGAGTGCTCCGATGGTAGCACTCAAACCTTTCAAGGCATGTGTTGAATCCCGCAGCGTGGGCTTGTCTTTGTGGACAAGAGATTCTTTTATTTTATTGAGCAATACATCAGATTCAGTAATGAAAGTATTGTATAAGTCATTGATGATCGTTTCATCATGATGGGTTTGTTCTTTGAGTGTTTCAAGGGTATGATAATCAAGATCAGAAAGAAGGGTATAATCAGCAGTGACGGATGCGTGATTTATGTTTTGTGCTTCAGGTTTACCTGTAAGTGCATTATCCCTGGCACTGGTCCATCGTTGAATTTTTTCGTAAAGAACGGCCGGAATTACAGGTTTAGAGATGTAATCGTCCAATCCCTGGGCAATATAATGCTGGGCATCGGCCCTCAGGGCATTGGCACTAACGCCAATAATGGGAGGCAATATCTGGTGCTTTTTTCGTAATTCACGGGTTGCTGTTATTCCATCCATCACAGGCATCTGTATATCCATGAGAATAACATCATACCTTTGCTTTTCAACCATGCTCATTGCTATTTGCCCATTAGCAGCTATATCAACAGTACACCCTGCATTTTGCAGCATTATGGAGAGAATTTTTTGATTTACTTCTTTATCTTCAACACAAAGAACTTGTAAGTTAAGCTGTGGGATGGCATTGGAACGCAGGGTTTTCTCTTCAGCTTGCTCTTTCTTTTTAGCCGGGAAAGAGAACTTAAAGCTACTTCCTTTACCCTGTTCACTTTTAACTTCGATATTTCCTTTAAGGATGGTGGCTATCCTTTGGCAAATGGTTAAACCAAGTCCAAGGCCTTCAAACTGTCTTGTATCGGTATCTTCCTGTTGAGAGAAGAGCAGGAAAATCTTGTCCAGGAATTCTGCTTTGATGCCAATACCCGTATCACTTACCCTGAATGAAATTTCCCGCTGACCAGGCAGAGGATGATTAAAATTAAATTCAACATTAATGTCTCCTTTATTGGTAAACTTTATTGCGTTGCCACAAAAATGTTTTAGGATCAGTGCTAATCTCTTGGGGTCGGCATAAAAGCTTGCGGGAAATCCCTCGGCAAAGTAAACATTGAAATACAAGCCTTTATTTTTGGCCAGATCTGCATAATAACTTAAAATGGGCTGAAAGAAATCTTTTGTATAAATTCTTTGCTCTTTAAGTGTGATGCCGGTATTTTCCAGTTCGCTGATATCAAGAAGATTGTTGGTTATTTCCTCCAAATCTTCTCCTGATTTACTGATGGTTGACAGGTAGTCTTTTTGTTCTTTATTGAGGGGTGAATTTTCTAATAGCTGGGACATTACCATAATGCCATTAAGGGGGGTTCGCATTTCGTGACTTACATTGGCCAGAATACGTTGTTTCACCTGGGCAGACTTTTCGGCTACAAGCAGATCCTGATAAAGTTTCTCATTTTCAATCTTCCAGCTTATGTCACTAAGGGTGCAAAGTCTTCTGCTGTCAGCTTGCTTATCACCCAAGATGAAAACATCCCGGTACCAAATGTTTTTGATTTTCCCCGAAGGAGTTAAGATTTTAAATTCCGTGCCAAATATGTCAATTGGATTTTGCTCGTGTTCTAATAAGCGCTTGCCAAAGGACTCTTTGTCATCTTCATGAATAAAATCCTTGAAGATATCCGGATTATCGAATAAATGTGAAGAGGGTATCTCAAACATTTCTTCAAAAGCCTTATTCACAAATAATACCCTTTTGTTGTCCTTGAGCCAAAAGGCATCCTGGATATTTTCGGCTACTTTACGAAAATTCTCTTCGCTTTTGGCAACAATCTCTTTGAGAGCAATTGCTTTTTGTAGACTCTCCCTTAGCTCTCTTTCCTGGCGGGTGAGCATTTCATTGGATTTCTTTAACTTCAGGTGCTGCTTCTTTACTTCACGCTCCAGCATAACCTGCTCCTTGCAAATATTGATAGCGTTATATAGTTTTTCCCTGTCAATAGGCTTTAAAATGTATTGATTGATGCCAATTTCAATACTTTGAATGAAATATTCCATATCGCTATGGGCTGTAGTTAATATGATTTTGGCATTGGGATCTATTTCTTTTATACGACTGCTCATGGAGAGCCCATCCATTACAGGCATTTTTATATCGGAGATAATTATATCGGGTTTATGTTCAATATACTTTTCCAGGCCTTGCCTGCCATTCTCAGCTAAATAAATGTTAGTGTAGTGTCGGGAAAGTATTTTGGACAGAAAAAGTCTAACATCATCCTGGTCTTCAACATAAAGTATTGAAATCGAGTCGTTTTTCTCCATTAGCGTGCGAGAGGTTTAAAATGATTTAGCATCAAAAGTATGAATTATTCCGTGAAATGTAAAAAAATAGATTCCACCACTCATTATACCTGGTTAGTAGAATAAAGGCAAAACAATCATATAAATGCTTGTCATACGGTCTCTATCCAACTTAAGCACTCATTATTACGGTTTACCTTTAGTTTTTCATTATCGATAAGCCATTGAACAACCATAATGATTTTCTTTTCTGCAATATTTGTTGGCATGTTGTCAATAAGCTGATTAATTGTCAGGTAGTTTTGTTTCAACAGAGGCTTAATCAATGCCAATATGTTATCAAATTCAAGTTTATTTAGCTCCAGTTTGTTGCGTTCCAGGCAAACATCGCAACGACCACATCTGAGTGCATCGGTTTCGCCAAAGTATTTTAACAAAATAAGGCTTCGGCATATATTTTGGGAACTTACGTAATCTTTAATGGCATCTATACGTAATGCGGCAAACTTTTTCCTTTCAGCGTAATTTATGGTGGAGATGCTAATGTCTTTGATGTCAATCCTTCCCTGAATAAAAGTGAGGCGTGGCTTGGTATTTTGAGGCTCATAATGAATCACACGCAGGTGGTGAAGTTTTTTTAACTGCCGGTGTACCTCATCCGGTTGATTATTTATTCGTTTTCCTATATCCTGCTCATCAATGCGTGTAAAGTCTGAAAACAAACCTGTATAGGAACGTAAGATGGTTTTTAACAGGTTTTCATGCGATGCATTGGCTACCATAAACCTATACAATTCCTCATTAGTGATCAGTATAATCATGCGTGAAGGGCTTGAAAATGCTTCAGACAGCATAATGTAGCCTTGTTTTTCAAGAAACTTCAGCGCATTGAAGGTAGTGATTCTTTCCAGATTATAGTGGATGCAAAAATCTGACAGTGAAAAATCATAACTTTTATCCTTTCCGCTGCCCGTGGCCAGTTGAACATAGTTACCCAGGGCATTGTAAATGTTTTTTATGAAATCGATTGGTGGAAAGGAATTCTCGAAGAATTTGTCTATATCAATCAGGTCTGAGTTGTTGTAAAGCAGCACCCCAAAGGCCTTTTTTTCATCACGACCAGCCCTGCCGGCCTCCTGAAAATAGGCTTCGGGGGAGTCGGGTAGATCCAAATGCACTACAAATCTCACATTGGGTTTATCTATTCCCATTCCGAAAGCATTGGTAGAAACAATAATGCGTATACGCTCACTGGTCCAGTCAGATTGTTTTTTATCTCTTGTTTTGGCATCAAGGCCTGCATGATAGTAATCGGCAGAAATTTTCCTTTTTTGAAGATATTGTGCAATTTCTTTGGATTTTCTCCGGTTACGCACATATACAATGCCTGTTCCCTTTACTTTAGTACAGATTTTATATAGCCGCTCGAGCTTGTTTTCTTCTTTGAGTACCGCGTATACAAGATTTTTCCGCTCAAAGCTTTTTACAAATATCTTCTCATTTTTAAACTCTAGTTTTTTGCAAATGTCCTTTATCACATCCCGGGTTGCTGTCGCTGTAAGAGCCAGAATGGGGGTTTGAGGTAAAAATTCCCTGATTTCGGCAATCTGAAGATAGGGAGGACGGAAGTCATAGCCCCATTGAGAAATGCAATGGGCTTCGTCTATGGCCAGCAAGTTTACTTTCATCTTAGCAATGCGCGAACGGATAATATCGCTGCCCAAACGCTCGGGCGAAAGGTAGAGGAATTTCACATCACCGTAAATACAATTGTCTATAGATATATCTATTTCTGATGCACTTTGTCCTGAATACACAGCTACTGCCTTAATGCCTCTTTTAACCAGGTTAGCTACCTGATCTTTCATAAGAGCTATAAGAGGAGAAACCACGATGCAAATGCCCTCACGCATCAGCGCAGGCACCTGAAAGCAAATAGATTTTCCACCTCCTGTTGGTAAGAGTGCTAGGGTATCCTTTCCTTCCAGCACAGACTGAATTATTTCTTCCTGCATGGGCCTGAACGAATCATATCCCCAATATTTGAGCAGTATTTGTTTTGGAATCAAATTTGATGGATTTTATATTTTACATGCAATTTTACTAATTTTAATCCTCCTTTTATCGCAAAATATTATAATAGTTTGATATTTATACTCAGTTATTATCAAAATGATTGGTGCGACATATCCTATTAGTTTGAATAATATTTTTAAATTTGCGGTGATAAACAAAAATTAAAAGCATAATGAAAATACATCTGCAAAGGGTTTTATTTACAGTAATACTGGGTGTAATGTTCACTGCACCTCAATCTTTGTTGGCTGTCAATGACTCCTTGCCTGCGGTTCTACTGGATATGACCTTACTTGATGCCATATACGAACAGGACAGCACTTTTGTAAATGTACTCTTGCAAAAAGGCGCCAGTGCAAATGCAAAAGACTATTATGATATAAGTGCCCTTATGTATGCATTGCAAGGGCAAAACAGTTCCATCATAGAGAATTTACTTGAAAATGGAGCCGATATAAATGCAATAGACCATAACGGCACAAATGTGCTTATGTATTCAATCTTATACGGTCATAAAGATTACTCCCTTAGATTTCTGCCGGAGGTACAAAATATCAACCATCAGGATACTATGGGTTATACGGCACTTATTTATGCCGCGCAGAATGATGATTTGGATTTGGTGCAAGGGTTAATAGATGCCGGTGCTGATATAAGTCATCAAACATCAAAAGGAACCACGGCTGTGATGCATGCGGCAGCATTTGGCAGTTTTTATGTGACAGATTTATTATTATATTATGGAGCTGATGTTAATCATTCCGCAAAAGATGGTTCTACAGCTTTACATTTAGCTGCATATTATGGTCATAATGAAGTGATAGGTTTGCTCCTTGACTGGGGTGCAAATATTGAGCGTGCCGATAAAGTTGGCAATACACCCCTAATGGTTTCTATAGCATCAGAAAATATCGAAACAACCTGGTACTTGCTCGAGAGTGGTGCATCACCCGCCAGCATCAATAATTATGGGTTAACACCTTTAATTATTGCCACTGCGGGGGGGCAAACTCAAACTGTTGATTTGTTGATGAGATATCCCTTTGCGGAACCTCAATTATCGGAAAAAAAAATAAGCGCATTAGCATACGCTTATTTTACCCGTAACAAACCCCTGGCCAATCAGTTAAGTCAGATTTCAGGTATAAAGCCAAAAGGTATTTATATCTCAGAATTTTGGATTAGTCAGGGATTGGCAAAGAGCAACGACGATTATTCTTATCATGCAGGAGCAGGCCTTTTTGAAGCAAGATTTAAATTATTGTTGAAGGTGAACTATATGAGGCGACTTATTCCTGAAAAGTTGTTGGTAGCCTCTAATGGAAACCGACATTATCAGTTCTTTGAAATAAGACAAGGTTGGTCAGTAGGTTTATCCCGGGAGATTCCTGTTTTCTCTTTGGCAAATCAACTTAAAGGAGGAATCATGCCTGGCCTTGAAATGATTTATACCTATGCAAGTTATATTGGCAGCGGCATTAAGCCACCTAAAGGTCTGACATGGATTCCTTCCATTGGTTTTTATGTACACAATAAAAACTGGACCTATCTTTTATCGTATAATTATTTTGATACTCTACAGGCAGATTTTTCAGTTCATCGTGTCAGGGCCGGCATTGCTTATAGAATCCCCTTATATAGGAAGAGAAGTTTGCGATACAATCCTGTTTTGAATTAATCCGTGTTTTTTGTTTTCATTACTCTTAGCCATGATACGTTTTTATACTTTAGTGCTTTTTTTGTCTTTTCCCTTTATGCTAAGTACCTGTAAAAGCAAATATGAGGATTGCACAGAGGCGGATTATAATAACTGCAATACCATTCGACCTGAGACAGGTATGGTTGAAATTAGGGTAACCATAGATGAGGAAAATCCCATTGTAACAGTGAGATTATACGAAGGAAATTTTGAAGAGGGTAAGCTGTTGTGGGAAAAGACTTCTCATCTAAGATATCGCATAGAATACCTTGATACAGAAAGAGCATATTCTTTTACTGCAACTTATAAGCGGGGAAATGATATCATTCTTGCCGTTGACGGAGGTATAATTGAAGTAAGATCTTACCAGGCCTGTGAATATAAATGCTATGAGGTTAAAAATCTGGACATTGATCTTACACTTGACTAAGGATTAAAATCTCTGAAGGTTTTATTTGCTAATTGACAATTGCTGCAATCAGAAGAACAAGAATCACAATCTGTTTTGTCTTTACGGGGCTTTGGGGAGAAACGTTTTATCAACAGGTAAACTGCATATGCCAATGCCCCTAAAACTATTACGATGGTTATTATTAATTGCATCATACTCTTTTATCCATTATTAAAAACCTAGCATTGTTCCCACCTGGTATACCACCAAAGCCACCAGCCATGCTAGTGCAGTGGTATAAACAACCGTGAATACTCCCCATTTCCAATCGCCTGATTCTTTTATAATAGCAGCAAGTACCCCAATACAAGGGAAGTATAAAAGAACAAAAAGCATAAAAGAAAGGGCTACCAGTGGCGTAAATATCTTTTCACCCTTTTTTTTGCCTGTTTGATAGGTCTGAGTTTGTAGCTTTTCTGTAAGAGAAACACTTTGGGCCTGAACATTTTCATCAGCCTGGTATAGAACCCCAAGGGTGCTAACTACTATTTCTTTGGCTGCCAGACCTGACAGCAGGCTTATGCTCATTTTCCAGTCAAAGCCAAGGGGTGCCATGGCGGGTTCAATAAACTTACCCAATTGCCCGATTAGACTTTGTTCCTGTCGTTGTTGGTAGGATATAGACTGAAGTTGTTCAAGGTCAAAAAGTCTTTGATTGTTTATGGCCTGAATGGCCATTGAATCTGTTTCCTGACTAATAATTTCTTTATATTGAGAGTTTATTTGTGTGATTTGTTGTTCCAATTTCTGACTATATTCTAGTCCATAAGGAAAATACCCCAATACCCATATGATAATTGAAGCAATTAGTATTATACCACTAATTTTTTTTAAATAATGCACCGCTCTGCTCCACATATGGTGTAGGGTGGATTTGATGGTGGGCACACGATAAGGGGGGAGTTCCATCACGAAGGGAACATCCTGGCCTTTGAAGAGAATTTTCTTAAATACTATGGCCGCTATAACAGCCATTAAAATGCCTGTACCATAAATTAAAAAAAGCAATGTTCCCTGATAATTTGGGAAAAAAGCAGTAATAAAAAGCACATAAACCGGTAATCGGGCACTGCATGACATGAAAGGATTTATTATCATGGTCAACAGACGGTCATTTCTGTTGGCAAGAGTGCGCGTAGCCATTATCGCCGGAACATTGCACCCAAATCCCATGAGCATGGGAATAAATGATTTGCCATGCAATCCTATTTTGTGCATGAGCTTGTCCATGATAAAGACCGCCCTCGACATATAGCCCGTATCTTCCATCAAGCTGATAAAGAAGAAGAGCAGTATTATGTTGGGTAAAAATACTATTACACCCCCAACACCACTTATAATACCATTAATCAGCAGGTCTTTTAACGGACCACTTTGCATGGATACTTCGACCAATTGACTGACATATTCTACGCCCTTCTCAATCCACTCCATTGGGTAACTGCCCAATGTGAAAGTGGCGGTAAACATTACCCACATGAAGAACAGAAAAATTGGAAATCCTAAAAGTTTATCTGTAATAATCGTGTCAACAATTTGACTCTTTTTTCTTCTTTCAGTGGCTGCAGGAACGAGTGTTTCTTTGAGTGCTCCTGCAATAAAACCGTATTTTAAATCGGTGATTAAAGTATCAGTAGAATCATTGAATGAGTTCTCGAGTTGTTGAATTTCGTGAGCTACAGATTCAATTATTTCTTTATGGTTGAAACAATTCTCAATAATTTTCTGAGAGATGACATTGTCTTTCTCCAACAACTTGATAGCCAGGTAACGGGTCGAAATGCGATCTGTCAAATGCTGGTTTCCACGGGCATTTATTTTATCCTGGATATTTTTAATGGATTTTTCAAAAGTCTCTCCATAGTTTATATGGATGTGGCGTTGGGTATTGTCTAAATCTTCGTAAACTTCAATTACTTTTTCAAAAACCTCTTTTATTCCTGTTCCTCTTGAGCTTACTGCCGGTACCATTGGAATACCGATCATTTTACCCAATGCCTCATGATCGAGTTTATCTCCTTTTTTGAGGAATTCATCATACATGTTCATTACCATTACTACTTTGATGTCCATGTCGATGAGCTGGGTAGTAAGGTATAGATTTCTTTCCAGATTGGAGGTGTCAACGATATTAATGACTACATCAGGTAGATTGTCTGTGATATATTCGCGAACATAGATTTCTTCTGGCGTATAGGCCGATATGGAATAGGTGCCCGGAAGATCTGTTATATTAAAACGGTATCCATTTTGTTTGAACCAGGCTTGTTTGGCATCAACGGTCACACCACTATAATTCCCAACTCTTTCCTTTGAGCCTGATGAATGATTAAAAAAACTTGTCTTGCCACTGTTGGGATTTCCCACCAGAGCCACATTTATATTTTTGCCGTTCTGACGTGTTATCTTAAATCCCTCGCTGACAAGAATACCTTCGAAATCAGTTGTCTTGTAATCTTTTCCATTCTCCAAAGGAATTACTTCTATCAGCATGGACTCACTGCTCCGCAAAGAGACATTGTAACCCATTATGCTGTATTCGATGGGATCTTTTAAAGGGGCTTTCTTTATGACTTCCACCGTTTTTCCAGCCACAAACCCCATCTCAATTATCCTTCTGCGAAAGGCACCTCTTCCTCTAACCTTTTGAATGATTCCTTTTTCTCCGTTTTGTAAGTCTAGTAATGTCATATGTGGGATAACCCTTGCTTATAGCGTAAATATCTTGTAATAGATATATTTTTTGGCACTCATTAGATTTTTCGTATCGATATACACTTACCTACCTGTGTGGGCAGCAGCTAGGACTAGAATCATGTTTAGTCAATCCTTATTTAGACTGATTCCAAATTGAGATTGCAAATTTAGATAAAAAACTTGATTATGCGGTATACCCATTATAAAATCCCTACTTTTGGGGATGCCAATGGGGAAGAGTTTAAGTCTTCTGCCTTTAGGTTTACTATTTCTAAATAGTTTATTATTTCATACTTTTGTAACGCAATTATAGGTTCATAAAAGAAACACGATAATGACATTACAGGCAGGCGACTTGTTGTCAACCATTAACTCCCCTTCAGATCTAAAAGGGCTAAATCATAAGCAACTTCATCAACTGAGTGAAGAGCTGCGGGAATTTATAATAGATGCCGCGTGCATTAATCCCGGTCATTTTGGTGCAAGCCTGGGTGTGGTTGAGCTAACGGTGGCTTTACACCATGTTTTCAATACTCCACACGATAAACTTATTTGGGATGTTGGCCATCAGGCATATGCCCATAAAATCCTTACCGGAAGAAGAGATAGCTTTCATACCAACAGAAAATATGGCGGAGTAAGTGGTTTCCCAAAAATCTCTGAAAGTATATTCGATGCCTTTGGAACAGGGCATTCCAGCACAAGCATTTCTGCTGCATTGGGTATGGCTATTGCTTCTGACCTTCAAAATCAAAAAGAACGCCATCATATTGCCGTGATTGGCGACGGAAGTATGACAGCAGGAATGGCTTTTGAAGCCATGAATCATGCCGGGGTGGCTAATGCAAACCTGTTGGTTGTGCTTAATGACAATGGAATTGCCATTGATAAAAATGTTGGGGCACTTAAAGAATATCTTACCGATATAACTACATCCAGAACATACAACAAACTCAAGGATGATGTGTGGCATATACTGGGCTCCCTCAGTCGGTATGGTCCAAATACCCGGGGTTTGATCCAGAAACTCGAGAATGCAATAAAAACAACCCTGCTTAAACAAAGCAATTTCTTTGAATCACTCAACTTCAGGTATTTTGGTCCTGTTGATGGTCATGATGTCCACCACCTTACCAAGGTACTTAATGACCTCAAGAATATTAAAGGACCTAAGCTTTTGCATGTGGTTACGGTTAAGGGAAAAGGGTATGAATATGCCGAGAAGAATCAGACAAAATTCCATGCACCGGGATTGTTCAATAAGAAAACCGGTGAATTAAAAATTGCTCCCTGCGAAAAAGATAAACCCCCTAAGTATCAGGTCGTATTTGGACAAACTCTGCTCGAACTGGCTAAAATAAACCCCAACATCGTGGGTATAACCCCTGCAATGCCAACGGGATGTTCGCTCAATATTATGATGAGCGCTATGCCCGAGCGAACATTTGATGTGGGTATTGCTGAACAACACGCAGTAACTTTTTCTGCCGGCTTAGCTGCCCAGGGGTTACTTCCGTTTTGTAATGTTTATTCTTCCTTTTTTCAAAGGGCTTATGATCAGGCCATTCATGATGTTGCCCTGCAAAATTTGCCGGTAATTTTTTGTCTTGATCGTGCCGGACTTGTTGGAGAAGATGGAGCAACCCATCATGGAGCTTTTGATCTTTCCTTTTTAAGATGTATCCCTAATCTCATCATCTCCTCACCCTTAAATGAGCAGGAGCTTCGCAATCTCATGTATACAGCCCAGCAAAACCCTACCGGACCATGGGTAATACGATATCCTCGTGGTAATGGTGTCATGAAAAACTGGAAAACTCCTTTTGAAACCCTTTCTGTTGGTAAGGGTATGAAAATAAGAGAAGGGAAGGATCTGGCTATTATAACCTTGGGGCCTGTTGGCAATGAGGCAATAAAGGTATGTGCCCGGCTCGAAAAACAGAAAAGCATTAGTGCGGCCTTATTTAATTTACGTTTTATTAAACCTTTGGACGAGAAATTACTGCATGAGATCTTTGCTGAATTTGATAAAATCATTACCATCGAAGACAACACCATTATGGGAGGTATGGGTTCGGCAATACTTGAATTTATGGCCGATAATGATTACCATGCAAAGGTAAAGCGCCTGGGAATTCCTGATACTTTTATACAGCATGGTACGTTAAATGAGCTTTATAAAGATTGTGGTTATGATGAGGCGGGAATTTATGCAGAGGTATTAAAGATTTGTCATTCAACATTTGCTCTCTCTGCCGGTTAATATCAAAGGTTGAAGAATAAGTTTTGTGAGGGGGCAAAACAATCCTTTCGTTTAATTAAAAAATTTGTTTCATTTTTTATCTTAAATATATTTTGACTTTATTACTTAATTGGTTTGTTGAGCATCAGAATGTGCTGATGGCATTTGGATTAACATTGTTTGCAGGGCTTTCGACAGGAATAGGAAGTGCCATTGCCTTTTTCACCAAAACTACCAATACCAAGTTTCTTTCTTTGTCATTAGGCTTTTCGGCCGGGGTTATGATCTATGTCTCCTTTATGGAAATCTTTCCAAAAAGCATCGAAATTATGGCCTTAGATTCAGGCGAAAGAACAGGAAACCTTTTGGCGGTGGTAGGATTTTTTACGGGGATGCTGGTTATTGCATTGATAGACAAAATGGTTCCTTCATTCGAAAATCCTCACGAAATTAGAAAGGTTGAGGATATGAAAAATGGAGAAGACTCTATAGACAGAAAAAAACTTTATAGAATGGGTATCATGTCTGCAGTGGCCATTGCAATTCATAATTTCCCTGAAGGGTTGGCTACATTTATTGTTGCCTTAAGAGATATCAAATTGGGTTTTCCCATTGCCATAGCCATTGCAATTCACAATATTCCTGAAGGAATTGCCGTTTCCGTTCCTATCTTTTATGCTACCGGCAGCCGTAAGAAAGCTTTTCATCATAGTTTTCTTTCCGGATTGGCTGAGCCCATAGGTGCATTGGTGGGATTTCTTATTCTGATGCCATTCATGAGTGATCTCTTGTTCGGTTTTATCTTTGCATCAGTAGCTGGAATTATGGTTTTCATCTCTATAGACGAACTATTACCAGCAGCCCGTGAATATGGACAACCACACTTGTCGCTTTACGGATTGATGAGTGGTATGATCGTAATGGCATTAAGTTTGATTATGTTAATGTAACATCGGGAGCAAAACAAATTTGTCGGAGGATACATCCTATTTGACTTTAAGATTTGGGGTTTGTCGGGAAATAGTGCAACATTATCGGCAAAAGAGAATAATATGTCAGAAGATTATTTGAGGGATTGTTTTGATTTAAATTATTTGTTGTTACATTTGCACTGTTTTTAACAATAACAACCTCTTTTCAGCAAACAGCAATGTGTACAAAAGAAATTGATTGTTTTCTGAACCATTTGAATAAGATTCATCAACTAAATTTTATCAACATGAAAAATGTATTCATATTAGGATTTTGGTTATTAGCTTCGACCCTGTTATCCGCTCAGAATGCTACTCCCGCTGAGCAAGAAAAAGAACAACCACAGGTGCATATCGATTTTGAAGCCGTATTGCACGATTTTGGTCAAATTCCCGTAGGTACCAATGCTGTGTGTGAATTTACCTTTACCAATACTGGGACAGAACCTCTTATCTTAAGTAATGTAAGAGCCTCGTGTGGTTGCACCGTTCCTGAATGGCCCAAAGATCCTGTTTTGCCAGGAGAAGAAGGCGTGATAAAAGTAAAATACACTACCGTAAGTCGCCCCAATGTTATCAATAAGGCCGTAATTGTTCACTCCAATGCTGATAACAAACAGGTTATTTTGCGTATCAAGGGGGAAGTTGTTCCTCAGGGATAAAAACATTATAATGACACTTTTTTAATATTGCATAACCCCGGGATGGTCTTCCGGGGTTTTTCTTTCCTTGTAATTAAATTCATCCTACGTATCTTTGCCCCAAGAAGGTAAACGGCTATTAATATCAGCAGAGGAATCCTTATTGAATTCCAGGAAAACAGTCAGCAGGATCGTAACGTATAAACCCTATGTATGTAAGCAAAACTAATATCCGAGTACGGTATTCCGAAACCGATAAAATGGGATATGTTTATTATGGCAATTATCCTTCTTATTATGAAGTAGGCCGGGCTGAAGCCATGCGCGAACTGGGCATGACCTATCGCCAAATGGAAGATAAGGGTGTGATGATGCCTATTGCATCGATGAATCTCAAATATCTTAAACCGGCCTTTTATGATGATCTACTGACCATAAAAACAATAGTTAAAGATTTGCCTACTTCCCGTATGCACTTCTACTATGAAGTATATAATGAAAATGGCATTTTGCTAAATGTTGGTGAAACCATCCTTGCTTTTGTCGATATGAAATCCTTTCGCCCTTGTGCTGCGCCTGATTGGTTCATGAAAGCCTTGGTGGAGAGATGGAAACAGGGGGAAGGTTAATTTAAACTTATTGACGCTCTATCTGTTTGAAAAGATAAAGGGCAAGTTGAAAAAAGTACTTGTCTAAATTTTATAGTCATCCTTAAAAAAACAATCAAAAATGGATATGCAAATCACATTGGGTAAAAATCAACTGGTAATGGCAAATTATAAGGGCTTTGAAGTAGCAACTGATCAGCCGGAAAAAGCAGGAGGAGATAATTCAGAACCATCTCCCTTTGATTTATTTATGGTGAGCATTGGCACTTGTGCAGGTTGGTACGTAAAGTCCTTTTGCCAGCAACGTCAGTTATCTGAAGAGGGTATTCGGCTTACCCAAAAAACTTCTTATAATAAAGAAAGCAAAATGATTGAGAGAATTGACATAGAAATACATCTGCCCGAAGATTTCCCGGACAAGTACCGAGATGCCATTATTAAAGCAGCAGAATCCTGTACGGTTAAAAAACACATCTCAAAAGCGCCGGAATTTTCTATTGTTACCATTAAATAATAAAAAAATAATTGGCTTATGAACAAACGCACATTGGTAATGGGAGCTAGTCCCACGCCGGTAAGATATTCTTATAAAGCCATTAAACGTCTGTTGTCCTATGGACATGATGTGGTGGCTATAGGGAAAGTTGAGTCTCAGATAGATTCAGTGGAAGTAACCAAAGACATGGTGGAGATCCCCGACTTACATACAGTTACTATGTATTTAAATCCGGAAAAGCAAGAGCCTTATCTTGATTATATTATTGGCCTACAGCCCAAAAGAATCATCTTTAACCCAGGAAGCTATAATCCTAAACTGGAAAGAATGGCTAAGGCTGCCGGTATAGAGGTTTTGGAAGATTGCACATTGGTAATGCTGGATACCGATGAATATTAATACTTGGTGCTTATCAGGGGGTACATTCACTAAAACATACTTAAAATATGGATACTAAGGATCTGGGTTTCGACTCAAAACTAATTCACGCGGGTGCATTTGAGGATCAATTTGGCAGCGTTACAATGCCTATTTATCAAACATCCACCTTTAAATTCAAAGATGCTGATCATGGGGCTGCTTGTTTTTCAGGTGAGGATGACGGGTACATTTATACCCGTATAAACAATCCAACCATCGATACCCTGGAGAGGATCATGGCTGAACTCGAGAATGGTTACCGCGGTGTAGCATGCAGCTCAGGGATGGGAGCCGTGAACACCATTTATATGGCATTGCTCGAACAGGGCTCTCATATGATTAGTACTGCTGCTGTGTATGGTCCTTCGCGTGTGGTCATTGAAAAGCATTATTCACGATTTGGAGTGGAGGCTTCTTATATTGATACCTGTGATCTGGAGAGCATTAGAAGAGCTATTCGGCCATATACTAAATTGATATACATCGAAACACCTGCTAATCCTACCATGGATGTTGCTGACCTGAATGCAATTGCTCAATTGGCCAAAGAGCATAACATTATTACCGTAGCCGACAATACCTTTTGCAGTCCCTATCTGCAAAACCCCCTTGATTTTGGTTTTGATGTTGTTTTCCATTCCGTAACCAAATTTCTAAATGGACATGCCGATATTGTAGGCGGGGTTATTGTTGCTAAAGAAAAAAAGATCTATGATCAGCTGCGCTCCATGATGATTACCTTGGGTTGCAATATGGATCCTCATCAGGCCTATATGGTCATCAGGGGTATCAAAACGCTCTCAATACGAATGGACAGATCTCAGCAAAATGCCATCAAAATTGCTCAGTACCTTGAGAGCCATCCTAAAGTTAAATGGGTCAGATACCCGGGACTGAAATCTCACCCCCATTATGAGTTAGCATTGACTCAGATGAAGGGATCCGGAGCAATGATAAGCTTTGAACTTAAAGGAGGTATTGAGGCCGGTAAAATTTTGATGAATAGTGTTAAGCTTGCCACCTTGGCTGTATCCCTGGGAGGAGTGGAAACACTCATTCAGCATCCAGCCTCTATGACTCATTCTAAATTGGACACTCAGGCACGTCTAAACTCGGGGATTACTGATGGACTGGTAAGATTTTCCGTAGGTATTGAAAATGTCCAGGATATCATCAAGGACATGGAGCAGGGTTTAAGTTTGATTTGATATACACAGAAATAACTCTTTTTGAGCAAATTTGCCTCATGAGCACCTTTGTATTGATTATATATTCGTACTTTTGTGCTCATTTTTTTATAGTTTCTTATTTAGGATAATATATCAAAAGCATTTGATTTTTATCTGCGTATTCTTCCTTAACAACTAGTTAATAACTTTTAATTTTTACTTTGATGGAAAACCAAGAGCTGCTTAACCCTGAATCTGATAAAAATAAAAAAGAAAACAGGGCTGAGAATCTGGATCAGCAACAGGAATCACCTAAGATGACTGAAGAGCAATCAACAAAACCCGAAGAAAATCCCTCTGATGCTCCTCAGGACGAAAGTAGTCCTGAAGAAGAAAAGAAGGACCTAAAGCAAGAAATCATTAGCCCTGAACCTGTCCAACCAGTGGTGGCTAAGGATGAAGTGGTTGAAGAACCTGTTTTAGATAAACAGAGTCAGCCCACCAGCCCACCAGCTGAAACCTTACATCAGGAGTTGGCCAAACCTCTTTCTGAGGCTAAATTGGATGAGGAAAAAGATAAGGTCGAGACTGTCAGTACATCGAAGAAAAATGAAAAGAAGACACTTGTCGTAGAGCACCATGATGATCATGATGACCATAACGATGATGATGATCATGATACTGATGATCTGTCGGAGAAATATAACAGTTTGGGAAAAGAAGAACTTGTCGAGGCTATTGAAGCCTTGGTAAGGAATGAGGATATTGCCAATATCAGAAAGCATATTGGATATATCAAGGTTGCTTTTCGCAACTATTTAAAAGAACATAGCGTAAATGAATATGAGAGCTCATTAAATAAAGAAGAAAAAACAGCAGATGACCAAAATGCTGAGAAGCCGGTAGATGAATTACAGGAAAGATTTAATAAAGCTTTTGGAGTTTATAAAGAGAAAAAACATGTTTTTGATCAGGCAGCTGAGAGACAAAAACAAGATAATCTTCATGTAAAGGAGGCAATTCTTGAAGAACTACGCAATTTGATTGAATCGGAAGAAGAACTCAAAAAAACCTACGATTTATTTAAGGAGTTACAGGAAAAATGGCGCATTACCGGCCCTGTGCCCCAAACAGCCAAAAATACCCTATGGAATAACTACCACTTCCTGGTAGAGAAATTCTTCGATAAGGTTAAGATAAATAAAGAACTCAGAGATCTTGACCTGAAGAAAAATCTGGAAATCAAAACTGAATTATGTGAGAAAGCAGAAGAACTTCTGCTGGAAACTTCGGTAAATAAATCCTTTCAGAAGCTTCAGAAACTGCATGATGCATGGAAAGAAAGCGGGCCTGTTCCCAAAGATAAAAAGGATGAGATATGGGATCGTTTTAAGGCAGCTTCTGATTCTATAAATGATCGCAGGCAAGCATATTACGATTCCTTAAGAGAGGAGCAAAGTAAAAATTACGAGGCTAAAATACTACTTTGTGAGCAAGCTGAGCAACTGGCTAATTTCACCTCCGATTCTCCCAAGAAATGGCAGGATGCCACAGATAAGGTCAATGAATTATTTAAGGTGTGGAAAACAGTAGGGTTTGCCCCCAAGAAAATTAACGACGAAGTGTGGGTGCGTTTCAGAACCGCCCTGGACGGCTTCTTCAACAACAAAAAAGACTTCTTCTTTAAGTATAAGGATGATCAAAATGAGAATTACAATCAAAAGCTCAATCTTTGTATGCAGGCCGAAGCACTCAAAGACAGTGAAGACTGGAAACACACTACCGATGAGCTTATCGCATTGCAACAACAATGGAAGAAAATAGGTCCCGTTCCCAAGAAGTTTTCGGATAAGGTTTGGAAACGATTCAGGGCAGCCTGTGATGAATTTTTTAATCGGAAATCTGAATATTTCTCTAACATCGGTGAAAAACAGGACGAAAATCTCAAGAAGAAGAAGGATCTCATAGAAACCATTAAAACTTACAAGTACTCTTCTGATAGCAATGAAAATCTCAATACACTCAAGGATTTTCAACGCCAATGGATGGAAATTGGTCATGTGCCTATCAAGGAAAAGGATAAACTGCAGAATGAATTTAGAAAGGTAATCAATGATTTGTTTGATTCTCTAAACATAAGCCGAAAGGTTAAAACCACCATCGGGTTCAAGAATAAAATCGAGAATCTTAAGAATTCGCCCAATGCCGACAATGTTATTTATAAAGAAAAAACCTATCTCATCAACAAAATCAATGCATTACAGAATGATATCAAGTTGTGGGAGAATAACATAGGGTTCTTCGCCTCTTCAAAAAAAGCTGATGTGTTGAAATCTGAGTTTGAGGCGAAAATTGAAAAAGCCAGGGCAGATATTTCGATCCTGGAAGAGAAAATGAAAATTCTTAATGCATCATAACTTGAAACACTGAAAATCTTTCATCTTATGGTATGGTTTATGCTTACCTACATAATAATTTTGTTCGATGAGAGTTTATTCTCAGTAAGAGACCACTAAAAAACAACCTAGCTTTACAATTAATTCATTAAATTCTTAATCCGATGAAAAGGACTTTTTTTATTCTTCTTATGCTGCTGATGATACACCAGGTGTCTCATGCGCAATTTTCTTTTGGTATACGTGGTGGATTAAATTTTGCCAATCTCCCGGAGCAAACCTTCCAGCTTGATGATGCCCAAACCGAAATTCGTACCCTGTCAGACTCCTATACCGGATTTCATGTTGGCGTAATGGGGCACATATCACTGTTGGGCGTTTTTATAATGCCGGAAATATTGTTTGTTAGCACAGGTAATGATTTGGTGCTTAGTCGTCAAGGTGCAGAAGATGTGTATTACAAACAGAAATTTTCTCAGTTGGATATTCCTGTTATGGTAGGCGCTAAAATCGGGCCCATCAGAGCCGGTTTAGGACCAGTGGCAACCATTCTGCTCAACAGCGAATCCGGATTGTCCGACGCAAATTCCGACTATAAGGCCAGATTTAACTCTGCTACCTATGGAATGCAGGTGGGAGCAGGCCTAAACCTGGGAAACATGGCCATCGATCTTAAGTATCAGTTTGGGTTGAGTAATCTTGGCGATGGTATTATGATAGGAGAAAGAACTTACGATTTCGATACCAGGCCTCGACAACTCGTGTTGAGTATTGGATTTTTATTTTAAGCATACATAAACACCCTGGTGTGCAAATACCGCTTTCGGCTATACGGGGGCGGTATTTTTTATCTAAACGTAATGGCCTTTACAGGAGATATTTTCGAAACAATATAGCTTGGCAATATCAACATGAGCATGCAAATAATAAAAGTGCCCAGATTTAGTAAAAGAATATAACCAATATTTATGTTGATGGGCACCACATCCACAAAATAAGACTCCTGTGAGAGTTTTATAATTCCTGTATAATGCTGCACAAGAGACAACCCAACCCCCAACAAGTTGCCGATAATTATACCTCGTGAAATAAGAAATCCGGCATGATAAAGAAAAATCCTTCGTACAAATTGATTGGATGCCCCCAGGGCCTTCATTACACCTATAAGGTTGGTTTTTTCCAGCACTGATATCAGCAAGGTGGTAATCATATTAATGCCCGCCACCACAATCATGATGATAATAATCACATACACGTTCATATCAAGCAATGCCAGCCAATCGAATAATTGCGGGTAAATCTGATCTATGGTTCTGGTATTAAAGGTAAAGGGGATCACCTCCCTGATGGCTTCATTCACCTGGTCCATTTTACTGAAATCTTTTACTACAATGCCTATGCCTCCTACCTGATCCTCTTCCCAATCGTTTAGTCTTTGCAGGTGACGGATGTCTCCCAGGATAAACAATTTATCCGTTTCCTCCAGACCAGTTTCGTAGATACCGGCTATGGTAAATCGCCTTACCCTGGGTGGGTCCTGAATAAAATATACCAATACGTCATCACCTGTATTAAGTAGCAACAGTTTAGCCATGTATTCCGATATGATTATCTGGTTGCTTCTTGCCGTATCGTTAAATTGTACCACGGTTCCTTCCCGAAGATGATCCCTGAAAAAGTCCCAGTTAAAGTCCTGATCTACTCCTTTGAAAATCACCCCGTGTATCTCATCACCAGTTTTTATCAGGCCAGGTTTGGTAGTGAATAGATGAGTGCTTTTTATTTCAGGCATTTCCGACAGATAGGAATAGAATTCCTGGTCTTTACTGATGGGTTTTGCTTCATACGAAATATTGTAGTCGAAATTGCTAATCTGTATGTGCGAACCAAACCCTATGGCTTTATTTCTGATTTCGTTTTGAAATCCTGTAACCACCGTTACGGCAATAATCATTACCGTTAGTCCCAGGGAGATGGAAAGTATTGCTATGAGCTTTACAAGACCGGTAAGATTCTTCTTTTCTGCCCCCATGCGCCGGGCAATAAAAAACGGGGTGTTCAAATTTCTGGTGTTTTAAATGTTATATGAGATTTGCTGAGCTATACAAAAGTATGAATTATTTGTCGAAGCTGACGTTGTTACCATTCAAAATATGTAACTCCCGGTGTTCATATCATAGCACAAACCCTGATGGATTAGCTGTAAAAAGCTATTTCACCAGGGTTCTTTATGTGTATTGCCGATTCGATAGAAAGAGTTCAATCCTTTAAAGATCAAAATTCTGAAGGAAAATATTTATTGTTGGAAATGCGTTAGGTATTCATCAAGTCCGTAGGTCTTACACATGCCAGCAAATTCTTCAAACAAGGCGTTGTTAAAGGGAACTCCCTTGTCTTTTCTGTGCATCCAGGTATAATGTTCTTTTTCACCGGCAGTATATATCCTGTCTTGTCCGGGCATTTTTCTGGAGGCTCTGAGTTCTCTGAGGATATTTCCTGTTGTCTTTTTGAAATCAGCAGGCTCGGTAAATGCATTTACATCAATGGCAATAAAGAAGTGTCCCAGAGGATAGGGTACTTTCTTGCCATCCTGGATACCGGTGAGCATTTTCATATAGGCACCCTGCTGAAGTGCGGCTGAAAGAATCTCAACTACTGTTGCATAGCCATATCCTTTGTATCCACCGGTATCTTCGCCTATACCACCCAGTGGAGTGAATGCAGCCCGTCCGGCAATAAGATCTTTCAATACTTCGGCAGAGTTGGTTTTTGATTCACCATTCTCATCGATTACCCATCCTTTGGGCATCTCCTTACCCTCACGGGCATAAACCTCCACTTTACCCCGTTGGGTGATGGATGTAGCACAATCGAGAAGGAAGGGAAAATCTTCATCCGAAGGGATTCCGAATGTCATTGGGTTGGTGCCCAGCATATTTTCTACCCCAAAGGTGGGCGCTATAGAAGGTCTTGCATTGGTTCCTGTCATACCAATCATATTTTGCTCGGTTGCCATCAGGGGATAGTATCCTGCAAAACCATAGTGGGTAGAATTTCTTACTGCCACCATGCCCATACCATATTGTTTTGCTTTGTCAATGGCCATCTGCATTGATTTGTAGGCTATAACATGTCCCATGCCGTTATGTCCGTCCACCACGGCAGTAGTAGGAGTTTCTCTTACCACTTCAATATTGGTTACAGGATTTAAGATGCCGTCGTTGATACGGTCCAGGTAAATGGGCTTTAGCCTGTTTACTCCATGAGAATCAAATCCAAGTTTGTCTGCTTTTACCAAAACATCTGCAATAATTCTGGCATCATCTTCCGGTATCCCTGCCTTTACCATTACATCAACCATAAATTTTTCAATAACAGCAAAGGGTATAAATTTCTCTTCTTTGGTCATAGTTCTTAGTTTTTTAGGATTACACTTCTTAATCTTCAAATTTAAGCTTTTGCACTGTTAAAAAAAAGATTTTATAATAAAAATGTGATTGACTTAATGAATAATATTACCGTGCACATAAGGCAGAATAAAAAAGACATGTAAACCCCGGACAAGCTTTACTGTCTTAAGAGACCTCTTTCCCTTGGCCTGGGCGGTAGCTGATTAGGATTCAGGATTTCTCCGGGGTGTTTGGGTTGGCTTAAGTCAATAAAACTTGTTAACTCTCCCTGTTCGCTGTACTCACGGATTATCCTGGAAAAATGAATTTCCACTTCAGGTGTAAAAATATATTCCACTCTACTGACTTGTCTGCATCGTTTAACCGCACAGTAAGTTCTATTTATCCAAATTCAATTTGTTGAGTTGCTCATTGATAAAGGCTATTTCATCTTTATTGAGTTTTACCTCAATGGCTTTGGCATTTTGAGTGGCCTGCTGCTCGTTGCGGGCACCCACAAGAGCAATCGTGATACCCGGTTGCTCAATAGTCCAGCCAATTGCCAGCTGCGAAAGGGTGGCATTCTTTTGGTCTGCCAGGGGTTTTATGGCATCGAGAAAAGCGATGGTACGTCTTATGTTTTCATCCGTGAAATAAGAAACATCTTTCCTGTGATCACCTTCGGAAAACTTATGTCCCGGTTTTATTTTCCCGGTAAGCAGCCCACGTTCCATGGGACTGTAAGCCAGTATAGACTTCTTATTTTCGATTAGATAAGGTACCAGTTCCTCCTCAATGTCGCGAGCCACCATGTTGTATTTGACCTGATCGGAAACCAGGTCGATATATTTCGAGGCCTCTTTCATTTCGTCAACTCCATAGTTGCATACCCCGGCATAGCGCACTTTGCCCTGCTCAATGAGCCTTGATACAGCCTCCATGGTTTCTTCGATGGGCGTAGTGCTATCGGGCCAGTGAATCTGGTACAGGTCTATGTAATCCGTCTGTAATCTTTTTAAGCTGTCTTCGCATTCCTTAATGACGCTTTCTTTTCCTGCATATTTATAGATATCTATGGGATTTCCCTGGTTGTCCTCGCTGGAGAAACCAAATTCCCCCTTGTTAATATCCCAGCGCATCCCATATTTGGTTAATATCTGTAGCTTGTCGCGGGGAATCTCCTTAATAGCTTTCCCTACAATCTCTTCACTGGCTCCTTGCCCGTATATTGGTGCGGTATCAATCGAGGTGACCCCCAAATCGTAAGCAGTTTGTATGGCCTTAACAGCCTGCTTACTGTCGCTGCCGCCCCACATCCAGCCACCTGCTGCCCAGGCGCCAAAAGTTACTACTGATAGTTCAAGATTTGATGCTCCAATTTTTCTATATTCCATGATAAAATTTTTTTTTTGTTTCTACTCTCACAGGCAATGACTTGCCTGATCCCTTAGCGCATGACAGGAATTAAATTAATAAGCTGGCGGCCCCATTAATTTTCCGGTATCTTAATTATTTACATTTAACCAAACCAGCATCCGTATTGTTCATAAGGTATTCAAAGGGGCAAGAATTCTTTCGTGGGTACAGACTCACGATCAAGGATTTGTCGGTAAAGGCTCTAGCTATTGCTATTGCCTACACTATGTGCATTCCGATATTATCATGTGTTTACAATTCTCTCAACCATATATTGCGGAAGCTGACCAGATCACCGTGATCCTGCAACCTGATGGGTTCTTTCATGCCGTGTTCTTCATACTGAGGAAGACCAATAAACTTCGTCGATCCCCATATTGCAACATTATTCTGCACCAGAATGCCATTGTGAAGAACGGTTACTATGGCAGGATGGGAAACTTTGCCCTGTTGGTTGAAACGGGGAGCTTTGAAAATAATGTCGTAGGTTTGCCATTCGCCGGGAGGAAGGCAAGCGTTTACAAGGGGAATATGCTGTTTATATATAGAGGCAGTTTGCCCATTGGGGTAAGTAGCATTGTGGTAGCAGTCCAATACCTGTATTTCATAACGATCCATCAGAAATACACCACTGTTGCCACGTCCTTGTCCTTCGCCCTTTACCAGTGCTGGTGCCCGCCACTCAATGTGCAGTTGAATATCGCCAAAACCCTGTTTGGTGGAGATATCTCCTGAGTCGGGTTTTACCGTCATTACATTATCCTTTAATTCCCATTCGGGTATATTACCATCTTTATTCACCCAGTTATCGAAACTGGTGCCATCAAATAGCACTATTGCATCTGACGGAGCTTTAGTGCCTGCACCCGGCGATACAACCGTGGGCACAGGTTCCCATACATCTGTTACTTCATGTTCACTTCGCTGTGCTTGCATAGTTATGGATATAATTAAAAATAAAAAGTTAGTATGTTGCTCATCATGCTGTTGCAAGGGGCTAGTGCAATGCACCTTTGAAATATAAGCCTAAAATATACCCTGTAAGTTTCAAAGGTACAAAACATTGTCTTTCTTTAAATCCTATTTTCAATTTAATGATATTTTCTCATGCTATCCATTGGTGTTTTTTTGTTATTAATCTTTTTATGTTTGATTTACCCGCCCTTTTTGCCTATCCTTGCAAGTCTTAAAGAATATGCCCTAAGTCACTAACCCTCAGGTAAACCCATTACCAATACGGTTTGGCAACATTAGGAGAGCAACATATACAACAGTCCTGAAAACAGGGCCCCAGATATGGCAAAAAAGAGATAAAGGAAGAATACCTTTCTTTTCACAATACCCCAAACAGCAATCATAGCCGGTATGGTTGTAACAGGTCCGGCCAGCAGGAAAGCCAGTGCCGCCCCACGGTTCATGCCCATTTCCAGAAAATTCCCGATGAGCGGAAGGGCAAGCAGATTGCTGGCATAGGTGGGTATTCCCACAATTGTGGCGATGATAACGCTGTACCATTCATGGTTATTTAAAAAATGAGCCAGATAATCCTGAGTTACATATACATTGATCAATCCATTAACCAGAAATGCCAGAAACATATATTTTACCACCATGGCTGTTGTTTTCCATGTTTCGCGTAAAATCCTTTTGTAAAGATTTTCTTTTTCAGGTACAGTGCAGCTGGTGCATTGCTCTTCCTGTTCATTTAAAGTCTCTTGGCTGAGCGTAATACTCCTTTGTGGTGCACAACAGTTTACCGTATCCCCCTGGATGGTTTTTATCTGTATAGCCAGTTTATGCTCAGCATTGGCAGAAGGAGTAAATAGAGTCTGTATTTGTCTGGAGATATTTCTGGAGAATTCTATTGTAAGGTGGGACAGGGATTGTGCCTTTGATGCGGAACCGGTGCTTTTCAAAAGGAAATCTTGTCCTATCAATCCTTTCCGCATGGCAAATTGAGTGACAAATCCTGCCAGAAGGCTTATTACCAACGAAGAGCCGATGCGCCATAACGACAGATTCCATCCTATCGTAGCGATACTCAGGGGCATCAGCTCGGGATCCATTGAAGGTGAGGCGATCCAAAACGACATTACAGGTGCCAGGGGTACTCCTCCGATAAGCATGGTGGCTATTAAGGGCACCACACTACAGGAGCAAAAAGGACTGAATGCCCCTACCAGGGTTGCCAGCAGGATGGCTAAGAAAGGCCTCTTGCTGAAGGCACGGTTTAAATAACCCGATATTCCCAATACCTGCACAGCCACTGCCAGAGGGATGGTAATTAACAGGTAAGGCCAGATGTTTAAAAGAGATTCAAGGATAAATCTGATGATGCTGATTGCGTTTTCCATTTTTATAATCTTAGAGGTTAAACTTTATGATTTAACCCATAGACGTGCAGATGGATAAAAAGACGCAGGTGTAAAGTTGATTCTTGTCAGCGTGGTTGTTTTTAGCTCTGAGGGTGCTGGCAGCAGCAACAATGGGCAGGATATATGCCGATTACGGTGCCATAGCGATCAAACTGGTAGTGGCAGCATCGCATGAGCATATCGCGTAGTATCTTTCGTGCACGCTGTACACGCGATTTGGCACCCGACCAGGATAAGCCTGCTCTTTCGGCATATTCCTTTTGGCTGAGGCCTTCCAGCTCGGTTAGGCATAAGGCCTCGCAATATTCGGGAGGGAGTGCCTTCATCATTTTGATCATATCCTCAACGGCTTCAGCCATGGTATCATCACTTCCTGCTTCAGGGAAAACAAAAGATCCCGGCAAATGGGTCTGTAGGGTAATGCCATAGCCGGGTTCAGATCTTTCAGGCTGTGCATATTCCTGCTCTCCTGAGGATGTATTGCCGCTGAAAGGGACAATTCTCTGTTGGGCTGCCTTTCGATAATAGTCTGTTATAACGTTACGTGTGATCTGGTATATCCACGACTGCAGACGCGTTTCATCTTTTAAAGTATGTATGTTGGTGTGAATACGGATAAACACTTCCTGCAGCATATCATCGGCAATGGAGTTGTCGTGTACCTTGCTGTTTATGAATGATTTGAGTTTAAGGTGAAACTGCTGCCAGACGTTCTCTATGGGTTGTATCATGAAGAATCTAAAAATCTATTATCTAAAAACTAAGAACTAAGAACTAAAAACTAAGAGCTAAAAACTAAGAACTAAGAACTAAGAACTAAAAACTAAAAACTAAAAACTAAGAACTAAGAACAAGATTTTAGATATTAGATTTTAGTTCTTAGATTTAGAAGCCAAAAATAGGCAACATCTTAATCATTCATTCACTTTTAACGTTTAATTGCATGCTTGCTGTTAGAAGCAAATTTCTCTCCTTTTATTAAAAGTATTTTTTTAACTTGCAGCCGTAAAATTATTCATCTTAAGCTATCCATTATGAAAGTATTGTTTATCGGAGGTACAGGAAATATTTCAAAGGAGTGTTCTATGCTGGCAATCGAAAAGGGCGTTGAGCTGTATCATCTCAATCGTGGACAAAGCCCTGTGCGTATATTGGGCGTGGAAACCCTCGTAGCCGATTTTAAGGATAAAGAAGCGGTTAGCAGGCTCATTGAAGGTTATGACTTTGATGTCGTAGTTAATTTTATTGCCTATCACCCTGAGGATATCCAGAGAGATATTGAGATTTTTACAGGCAAAACAAAGCAGTATATTTTCATAAGCAGTGCCTCGGCTTACCAGAAACCCGTAAGTCATCCCATCATAACTGAATCAACCCCGCTGGCCAACCCTTACTGGCAATATTCGCGCGACAAGATTGCCTGCGAAGACCTGCTGATGAAGGCCTACCGTGAGCAGGGATTTCCAGCAACCATTGTCCGCCCTTCGCATACCTACGATATGGTTATTCCAGCAGCCATTGGCAGCTGGACAGACTTTACCCTGATAGATAGGATGCGCAGGGGTAAAAAGGTGATTATTCATGGTGACGGCAGTTCGCTATGGGTGATGACCCATGCCATGGACTTTGCCAAAGCCTTTACAGGCTTGTTGGGCAATATACAGGCCATAGGACATGCCTTCCACATTACCTCCGACGAGGTGTTGACCTGGAACCAGATTTATAATACCATGGCCGAAGCTGCAGGCGTTGAATTAAAGGCAGTGCACATGGCGTCTGATTACATCTGCCAGACGGCACAAAAGTTCAACCTGGGCGATTTGTGGGGCCCATTGCATGGTGATAAAGCCAGCAGTGTACTATTTGACAACACCAAAATTAAACGCTTTGTCCCGGGTTATACTGCTACCATTCCCTTCAGAGAGGGCATACGAAAAACCATTGCATGGTTTGATGCCGACCCATCCCGACGGGTGATCAATGAAGCCAACAATAAGATGATGGATGGCTTAATTGAAGCCTACGAGAAAATTTAGACAGGGATTTGTTCATCCACCTATATTATTTCTTTCCCGATACGGCTGCCATGGCCAGTAATATTCCCAGCACTATACCCAATACAGCGGCAAACAGCACCCGATATTCGGGGGGCAGGAGAAAGGTTATGGTATGAGCAGGTATCCAGAAAAAGGGTATTGTCTTTTTAAAGACAAAGTTCCATTGGACATGCCAGTTGATGCCCGATAAAATACTTCCCATGGAGATGGGTTTCAACAGGGAGGAAAGCCGGCCGTTGTTTTGCTCAATATGGGTATCGGTGATCTTATGCAGAGTCATCATGATGGGCGCATAAATAAGGTTCATGGTAGTGCTTATGGTAAAAGCAACCAGCAATTTGGCCGATGACAATCCCGGAGATTGCAAAATGTCTGCTGCACCTTCTACACCCATATATTCCAGAAAACGGGGAGCACCCTGAGAGAAAATGATGAAAGCCATCTGTATGGTTAATCCCAACAGCCCCCATACCATTGCCCTGGCGGGAATACCAAACCCGGGCTGGTTGTAACGTCCTGTCTTGATGCGCAAGCCGATGACCTCACCTGTAGTAGCCAGAATGGCAAACTTTACAAAGCTCATGATCATACCGTGCTGCTGATTGAACGCTTTATAGGCTTCCAGCACCGAAGGAAAAACAAAAAACGGGGACAACAGCAACATCGCCCCCGCAATAAAATAGAGATCTTTTCTTTTCATAAATAGGTTAGAATATATTATCTACGTCTGATGCTGATGCGTGCATCTACTGCTACCACTCTGTCGGCTTTGCCCAGTAAGGGATTGAGATCCATTTCATCGATTTCGGGTGCCGCCTCCAGCAGAGCAGAGAGCTTCACGATGACATCTGCAAACAGATTTTCATCAATGCCTTCCTGACCACGAACACCCTGGATGATTTTGTAGCTTTTCAACCTACGGATCATGCTGAGAGCCTCCTCTTTGGCTACAGGAGCCAGAGCGGTGGAAACATCCTTGAGCACTTCAATGAAAATACCACCCATGCCACAAAGCAGCATATGCCCGAATTTCTCTTCGTATTTTGCACCCACAAATAGTTGTGTGCCCGAAAGCATGGGTTGGAGAAGAATAGCCGTGGTATCTTTAATCTTTATCATCCGCTCAAATTCCTTACGTAAGGTCTGCTCATCTTTGACATCAAGCACCACACCACCCACATCAGATTTGTGAATAGGACCAACGACCTTCATTACCACCGGATAACCGAGTTTTTTTGCTTCGCGGGCAGCCTCATCTGCTGAGTCGGCCACTGCTTCACCCGCACGGTCTATACCGGCGGCATCGAGCAACTGCTGTACCTTTTGTGGCGAAAGATAACCATCCTGAGCTTGTTCAACGATGTTACGGATGGCTTGCTTGTCTACGCCAGGCAGCTTAATGTCGGAAGGAGTGGGAGAGAGGGTATGGAAAACCCTGGCCAGTGCATTACCCAGGCTCACTTCGTCGGGAAAATTAATCCTTCCCTTATTGATGAATGCCGATACCTCTTCCTGTGCCGTCAGGGTAGAAGGAAGCACAGGATAAATCGGTTTGCGGCATTGCTTCATCTTAAGGTCGAGCATGTCGTAAACATTGAAAACGGGAAACAATCCCGGGGTGCCGAAAATCACCACCATGGCATCTATGTTGTCAAACTTTTGATCCACGTAATCTATAATAATGCCCAGTTGTTCTGCAGTACCCGTTGCCAGAAAATCGATGGGATTGGCAACCGAAGAACCGGGAAAGAGTTGGGTAAGCAACTCCTGGCTGGCAGGGGTGTCGATATGAGGAACCTCCAGACCACCATTGGACAGGGCATCGGTGAGCATAACGGCAGGACCGCCTGCATGGGTGATAATGGCAATATTTTTTCCTTTCAGCTCAGGATGCATAAACACCGAAGCCACACTGATGAGATCTTCGCGGCCATAGCACCGTACAATGCCTGCTTTTTCGAATAAGGCATTCACCGCCGAATCGCTGCTGGCCAGTGCCCCGGTGTGCGAGGAGGCTGCACGGCTACCGGCATCAGAACTGCCTGCCTTAATGGCGGCAATTTTACATCCCTTACGGATCAGCGAAGAGGCGTGTTTCAGAAGCATTTGTGGCTTTTGGATGGTTTCGATATACAGCAGCTTCACCTTTGAACTGGATTGCGGATCGAAAGTCTCATCCATGTATTTCAATATTTCCTCTACCCCCATCTGGGCGCTGTTGCCTACCGAAAAAACATTGGCAAAGGTCAAGCCTTTTGGTATGCCCGCCTCCATAATGAAACATGCTGTGGCTCCTGAGCCGGAGATGAAATCGCAGCCTGCGGTGTCAAGCTTGGGGATGGGATAGGTGAAGATGCTGTGGTGGTTGGGGGTGAGAATGCCCACGCAATTAGGACCAATAAGAGAACCGCCCACACCATTGATGATGCTGACCATCTCTTTTTCGAGCAGGGCACCTTCTTCGCTCTCTTCGCTGAAGCCGGCAGATAAAACAATAAAGGCCCTGGTTTCTTTTTGCTCGGCAAGAACACGCACTGTATCGGGTACAAAGCGTGCTGCTATAGCAATGATGGCCAGATCTACCTGGGGCAGGTCGGCCGGATCTGCATAACTCTTTATGCCCTGCACTTCACTCTCCTTGAGGTTGGTTACATACAACTCTCCGTTGAAGTTTCCATCGAGAAGATTTTTTAATACTTTGCCGCCCGGCTTGGTTACATCATTGGAACCGCCGATTACGACAATACTCCTGGGATTTATCAGTTGTTGGGTGATCATAAGGTTGATTTTTGTGTTTTGATAATTTCATTTACGATGATATATTGACTGATTCTCCACCTTGAATGGGTGTGTTTGTCAATTTGGCGGCTAAAGTAACAAAAATTGACTAAGGATATGGGGAAAATCAGCCGAAAGATATTAGCAGTCTTTATCATCTCTTTTCTGTCTAGTGAAAGAAAACTAAGATAATAGTTGTATAACTAAATAATTAGTTTTATCTTTGTCTTAGCTTAGTAATGATATCGTCAAAGACTATCATATAATAATTAAATCAACAACAATCCAAATAAAATTCACTGGAATGAAGGAGCTGACTAAAGCAGAAGAACAAATCATGCAGCTGTTATGGGAAATGAAAAAGGCCTATGTAAAGGACCTGGTAGATCGTTTTCCCGAGCCCAAACCAGCCTATACCACGGTGAGCACCATCGTACGCATACTGGAGAAAAAAGGGTTTGTAGGATATAAAGCCTACGGCAAAACCCATGAATACTACCCGCTCATTGAAAAGAAAATGTATTCGCGTCAGCTTCTCAAAGGAGTGATGAACGATTATTTTGGCAATTCCATCCGGCAGATGGTTTCCTTCTTTTCTAAAGAAAAAGATCTTTCGGTTGCTGAGCTGGAGGAGCTGAAAATCCTAATTGAGGAAGAGATAAACAAAAAGTCATGATACTATAGTGGCTAAAGAGTTGTTGAGATTCTTTATAAACCCGTTAACCTAATCTTTTAAAAGAAATACTATGGAAGCTTTTGTATTTTACCTGATTCGGGCATCTGTTTACCTGTTGGTTTTCTCTCTTGGCTATTATCTTTTGTTGTCGCGACAGAATACCACCGTATTCAATAGGTTTTATATCCTTTTTTCTTTTGCTGCATCTCTGATTATGGCTGGTATCCATCAGATACCCCTTCGGATGGATTTGAACGCAGAAGGCGAGGGCATACTCCTGCAATTGCCTGCTATAGTGGTAGGAGCCAGGTCAGAGTTTTCAGGTGCAGGTAACTGGCTTGAAAATATTTCCCTTGCATGGCTTTATGCAATCCCCCTGTTGTTTTCTGGCATCTTTTTAATCGTTTTGCTTTTTAAGCTAACCAATTTGTATGCTTATATCCAAAAGTATCCCCGCGAGAAACTGGATGAAGTGGAATTGGTGTTACTGCCCGCAAACCATAGTCCTTTTTCCTTTTTCCATTGGATCTTTATCCCCGGGAATTTAAAGGAGTCCGAATATTTTCAAAAAGTGATTACCCATGAAAGAGCCCATTTTGTATTGAAACATTCGTGGGATGTTATTCTCATGGAAACCCTGCGGCTGTTGTTCTGGTTTCATCCGGCTTTTTATTACCTGAAAGCAGAATTGCAAACCTTGCATGAATACGATGCCGATAATTATGCGCTGAAAAAGTATTCCCGGACAGATTATCAGCAAGCCTTGCTCAATTTTGCCCTGGGTGCCCAATATCTGCCTGTTACCAATCCATTTAATGTTTCAACCATTAAAAAAAGATTTATTATGATGAACAAAAATCAACATCCAAACCTGAAGGGGCAATTGTTTCGTTTACTATTGATCCTTCCTTTCATTGCTGGCGTATTTTTTATTCAATCCTGCAACCTGATGCCTGATGCTGAAGAAGTGACAATCCCCGAGACTGAAGAGTTGACACAAGCTGAAACAGCTGCCGAGCCGGATCCCATTTTTACAGTGGTAGAAGTTAGTCCTGAGTTTCCGGGTGGTCAAAGTGAATTGATGAAATTCCTGCAGGATAATCTCCGGTATCCTGAAAATGCAAGAGAGAAGGGAATACAAGGTACCGTATTTGTAAGTTTTGTAGTAGAGAAAGATGGCAGCGCTTCTGAATATAAACTCCTGAGAGGAGTAGAAAATGGTACCGATCTTGATGAGGAAGCCCTAAGGGTTATTAAAATGATGCCCGATTGGTCTCCCGGATACCAGAGAGGAGAAGCGGTAAGAGTACAGTATAATTTACCCATTAGGTTTGCTTTGAACTAAGCAGTCTGGCACCAAATCATTTTCCCTTTTCTAAACATAAGCCCATAAAGATGATCAGAATTCATTTTTTAGCAGTTTTTTTTCTGACAGGTTCGCTCGCTTATTCACAGGAAAACTATGAGCTTTTGTTTATCAGGGGAGAATATGATAAAATTCTTCAATCCAGCAATGGTTTGCTTAGCCCCGATGATTATTTCTATACCTCACTTGTACATGATAAGCAGGGAGAGACGCTGAAGGCCATAGCCGTTCTGCAGGATGGTCTAAATAAGTTTGCTAATAATCAAATGCTGGAAGTCCTGTTGATTGAATATTTATTTAAGACAGGGCAATATGCACAAACCAAACCTCTGCTTATAACCCACCTGGATAGCCCCGGGATGTTTCTGCGATATATAAACATCCTGGGGTTTGAAGGGGATTATGCGCTGGCTGTTGATTCTTTGAATGAGAAAGTCAAAACCGATTCCTTACACATCGAATATTTGTCTCTCCTGGGTGAGTTTTATTATCAAATGGATAGTCTGAAGGCTTCCATTAATGCCATGGAAAAGCTTATTACGATAAATCCTCACGATCAGAAAAACCTGCATAAGCTTGCGGGCATCTATATTAAAAACAAAGATTTTGAACAAGCGACAGAGCTTTGTGACAGGGTATTGGTAAAGGACAGTTTGAATAAAAAATTTAATCGAATTAAGGGGAT
>JBEPXC010000002.1:0-57572 GCA_041642035.1 Sphingobacteriia bacterium | reverse complement strand
CTGGCAATCATTCGCTGGCGATCAAAATATGCTATTGAAACATCTGCTGCCAGAGCAAAGGATGAGTATTGTTCAAATTGGGATATTATGGCTTTTAAATTGCTCCCGATGCTGAATTTATCGGAGAGTGGTCTGCCCCAACCTATGCTAATGGCATATTCATTGGCATTAAATTCTCCCAAAAGATTCCCAAATTCATCGGCTTCGGTAAATTTGCCGTAACTAAGGTATTGAACGGCCATGGTAAACATTCCAGCTTTCTCAAATCCATGATTAAAAGCAGCAGTACCATAGCTGATATCGCCAAAGTAGTCTACAAAATTGAGGGATAGCTGGCTGTTGAGTTCTTTATTAATGAGGGACGGATAATATAAAGCCATACCAAGGTCATTATCAAAACCCGGTACAGCATAACCTCCCAGTGCTGTTATGCGTGCTGTAGAAGGAAGATTTAAAAATTCATATACTCTTCCACTCTGGGTTTGAGCTTTAGCAGGTATACTTATCAATGAAAATATACTTATCAGAAGGGGTGAAAGGCAGAACAAGAAAGGATAAAAGTATTTCTTCACAAGATTTCATTTATATCATTAATACCTACTTTTTACCCCATAAAAACGGCAATGCTCGATTTATATTGTCTGTTATTCCTGAGCCACCCTTTTGGACAATTTGTTGGTTTTAAACCTTACATTTGAGCGAAAACTAAGCACAGGAACAGGGCTTTGGTTGATGATTTGCTGTGGCATGGATCCCATAAAAATGCTGTGTGCCGATTCATTTTCGGTGATTATGGATATTAGGTCCGCATGACGCTTGAGAGCATATTCAATGGTGGTTTTAGCTGTATTGTCGCTTGTTTTTTTCTCATTGATATATCTTAAACCGCTATCTGCAATAATAGTCATGGCCTGGAGGGTATTCTCATTTACTATGGCTTGATTATTCTTGTGTTTTATGTTGTATACGGACAACACATTAATCTGAGCTTTAAAGTTTCTGGCGATTTGAAGGGTGAAGGGAATCTTCAGCAAGGTTCCTTGGGTATCATCAATGGGGATAACAATTTTTTCAATGATGGGATCCTTTAATTTAAAATTCTTTTTTACGCATAAGACTGGTTTCTCTGAGTGAGCAACTATTTTCATCGCGTTGTTTCCTACCCAGAGTTCTTCAAACCCCGACATACCATGAGCTCCGGATATAATCATTTCTGCATCGGTATATTTTGCCTGATTGGTGATTTCATCCCATATTTTTCCATGCAAAATCTTGTATGAAATACGTTCTTTGACCGGTTCCTGAGTTTCCTGTATGAGTTTTTTGAAGCTATCAAGAATGTTTGTCTCTATCCCTTTCTCATCTCTTATGAAATAAGATTCCTTATCTCTTTCTTTACTCACATAAACCAGCTTAAGTTTACATCCGCAAGTTTCGGCCATTTTCAGGGCATACTGAAGTGCCTGAATAGATGATCTAGAAAAATCAATCCCTACAATGATTTCTTTCATGATAATAAAGTTTGGCTTTTAGACTTCTAATGTACAAATATTATACAATAGTCCATAAAAAAAACTTTGCTATTCTGGAGAAAATAATTTCATAATTGCCTTGCTAAGCAAGAGGCAGGAGGCAAATCTGTATTTGACTTGAGATGCTTAATCGTAATAAGTATTTATTGCTTAAGAAGCATACTATTCCGCAACAGAACTCTCGGCGTCCTCCAGTTCAGGTATCTCCAGCACGGTTCGTCTTTGTTTTCGGAAGAGATCTGATAAATTATCAAATTCACGGCGGTAAAATATACCAACTCCCTGCGTGTAGGGTGCATTGGTATTAAGTAAATCGAAGGTATTGGATCGGTTAAAGGCTTTTACGCGGAATTTTCCTTCAGGAGTAATTTTTACCTCTACGTTAACATCCCCAATAATGTTGCTTGTTCGTTGGGTCTGTGCCGGGTGATTGCCTGCTACACCCACATTTCCGTCTATCACCACCCGATCATCAAATAACTGTGTGGATAGGGCAAGCTCCACTTCCTGGCTGCTTATTTCATCGCCGGGACGATAATTAACGCCAATGTCGAAGTCTGTACTTATTTGTGAAAGCCAATTGCTTAACTGATTTGAAAGAAGTTCAGTAGAGGTTGATCCCATGCCATAACTTAAAGCACTGTTGAAGCCATCTTCAGGTGGAACAAACCTGTTGAGGATAAGTAATGAAAAGACCTGTCTGTTCATCTCCTGTTCTGTAGATATAAGCCGCTCAATCATCTCGCGTGTTGATTCATCACTGCCGGGAAGTTGTATCTCAAAGCTGATGGAAGGATTAAAGAGCTTGTCCTCCAGGTGCAGAACGGTTTCAATGGGAACTCGTCTTCTATATACATCCGAAGTATCCGATTGATTGGCTGCAAGGTCAAAGAGTGAAGTACGAAGCCGGTATATGGCCCGGAGGTCAATATCCGCATCATAGGGGTCGCCTTTCCATCTTATCGTTCCTCCTTGTTCTACCCTAAATCGTTTATTGATTAAATTTTGCAGTGTGAAAAGATAGTCTCCTTCCTGTATGGTATAGTCGCCATACATAAAAAAAGATCCTTGTTTATCAATTTCCATTTTTATATCACCAAACCCACGCCCTCTCATTATATCTCCAATTTGCGAGTCGAAGATAATTTGTACTTCAGCCTCAGGGGTAAGGGTGAGGTCAAAATTTAGTGAAAGGCCCAGATTTTGTGGTGTCTTATAGATTACCTCCTGGTCATCATTACCATTGGATGAAACAAAAGAAATAAAGCTCGATTCTTTTATTTCCCCAAAATAATCAAGGGGTAAAAATATTTGGGTGCCTCTGTTGGAGGTTGCAGCCACATTTATCCTGATATCGTTCACCGGCCCGTGAACTCTTGCCAGGCCGGTGGCGAAGGCCGTACCATAAAATAATTCATTATGATGCGGTTGAGTGTTGAGCACCACCAATTCTTCAGGATAAAGGTTTATATCAACAACAAAATTGTAAAAATTGTTGTGCCTGACGATGCCCGATACTCTTGCGGAATTTCCCAGGGTATCATTTAGCATCAGATTATCGAATTTAAAATAGTTTTTTTCTACCACTACCTCATGGGCAAAAGAATAGGCCGTGTTGAGGTAATCGACTCTGAAGCCCGTTCTTACCAATCGGGCCCTGCCGCTGAGTTCGGGTGCCGTTAAAGGCCCCCGAAGCTTTAATTGTCCGGATGCCAGCCCTCTGAAATTAGAAGCAAAATCTTCAATATACCTACCGAAAATTGACATCTTGAGGTTTTCTATGGTAATGTCGATGTCAAAATTGTCTTTTTCTCTTTCAGGATAAAAATATCCACTGGCCACAATGGGTTTATTAGAACCTACATTGCCAAAATAGATTACTTCTGAGTCTATTTTAAAGGCTTTTTGTTTGGCATCCCATTGGCTGATGAGAGAAAGATCGCCCAGGAGATCTTTGTTGAAAGCAAAATCTTTTATCAGCAGTTCTGTTAATATGGTGGGTGTTGTTCTTATATTCGATAGCTCCAGCTCTCCACTGGCAATACCGGAAAAATCCACCTTTCTGTCACCCAATAAATAAGAGAGGCTTTCCAGATTGAAATTATTAAGCTTAATATTTAAAATATCATTAGGGTCATCACTTAAACTTCCAAAAACCTTCAGGAACTCATTTTTCTTATAAAGGTGAAACCCTTCTACGGCAATAGAGCTAGAGTCAACAAGTATTTTATTACCGGGTTGTATCGACCATAAAGAATCGTTAATATAAGCATATGAGGGCAATATGGAGAATTCAGCCTTATTAGGTGACAAAATATGACCTTGTGTTCTAATACTTCCTAGATTTTTATTGTCTGTGCCGTTGTTTTCCCATTGGGTATGCAGGCTTATGGAGTCATGTGATATTAATCCGGAAATAAAAAATTGCTCCATCCAGATACTGTCTGTTAAAAACAGCTTGTCACTGCGGGTAACTATTTCCAGATGAGTGGAATCAGAATGGATGTTGATCTCAGGGTCTTTGAGCAGATTATCAGCAAGCACCAGATAATGAGTGCTTCCCCCAAAAGAGAACTCATTGCCGGTAGTATTAATATGGCCATTAAAGAAAGAATGGGGCGCAATTTGAATAAAAGGAGCAAATACACGAGTAATCTCCAGTGTGTTTTTGAAGTGAATTTTATATTCCGCATGCTGGGTAACAACCTCCATTTCCTGGGGGACATTTTTGAAAATCGAAGGAGCGTAAGTATAAAAGAAATGGTTTAATGAACCCATTAATTTATCGTAATGCAGTTCACCTTCAATTTGCACATCCAGAAAATCGGAATAGAAGCGCAGATCTTTGTCATCACCAGGGGTTATTTTATTCTCAAGGGCAATTACATCCGTTTGTATTATGTTTTGCACAATGCTGTCGGGATTGGTAATCAACCTCTCCTCATAGGATGTAGAGTAAGCATTTATTTCTCCTTCAATGTTGGCCAGACTTGTTCCTTTACCATTGACCTTTATTTCTGTTGACAGAAGGCTGTGAAACAAGGAATCTCTCTGGTAAATGTTGAGCTTGCTTAGGTTGGCGTTTTTTACCTCAGCGGTAAAGTTTAATTCTGGTGTTTTTTCTTTATAATCTATTACGCCCCCAAAATCAAGAAATATATTGGGATCGTCAACAACGAAACTTCCATTAAACATTTGATTGCTGAAATTGCCGGCTACCTTAAGTTGTTGGTAATTATAATTCCTAAATTCAATGGAATGAATTTGACCTGTAAGCCTGACATTTAAATTGTCTGCATTAAAACCTTTGCCTTCAATATGGGTAGATAGAGAAACATTGCCAAAGTTTTCTGAATCGTTTACCAAACGATTCAGTGCAAAGCCTTTAGTGGCAATGTTACCCGTATAGGTAATATCCTTATAGTCGTTTTTGCTTACTATGGCAATATCGGTAGAAATACTACCCAGGGCAGTTTTGAAATTTCCAAAAGCCACAAAATCATACAAAAAGCCGGTGAAATTTCCGGAGAAAGAAGTTATCCCCAATTTAGCAACTTCTTCAGGCAATACAATATGGGTTTGCTCAAAGGAATTGGGGAGTTTTACCGATTCCAGGTCAGGCTTGTTGGTAACCAATTGTTCAACGGACAGAGTAAGAAAGGTCTCATCAATATTGGGTAAACCTACTACATTAAAATTACCATTAAACTGCGTTAACTTGCCGTATTGAAGAGCAATATCTTTTCCCCTAAGATTATCTACCTTCCCTGATACCTTTCCATTTAATGCCAGTTTGCCTTCTATTCCATATAAATCCGGAATAAAATGGCCCAGTTCATAAAGAGCTATTCTGGAGGGGTTGATGTTTACATTTAACTCTACATCCCGGATAAAATTATTAAATGCATGATATCCATCATATTGGGCATCGATGGTAATACTTAGCAGGCTCTCATTGCTTTTAAAAAGGAAGTCTTTCAAACGACTGCCTGAAGGACTAATAAAAAGATGTGCAGAAAGCGAACTGATAGCGAATCCTTTTGATTCTTCAACAGAGAAGTTCTTAATTCGTGCCTCTAATATGTTATTATCCAGGAGAATATCCTTAACTTCAATGTCCAGATGGTCAAACACGAAGTGATTGTAATCGAAGCCATCTGCTGTAGGTTGGAAGTTTTGGTCGTTAAGCGATAGTTTGGCATTGGAAAATTCAAAAGAAAGCACGGTAACCTCCCATTTGGGAAATTTGAGGGTATCCGCTCGTTCTTCCTGTAAAAAATAGTCGGTTAAAAATTTAATGTTGAAATCTTCTTCCCCTTTTTGTTTTCCAACTAAAACAGTAGCCTGATCAAAATGGATTTTATTTACCACCATCATGCGTTTTGAAGGTGAAATGCGATCTATATCAAGGATCATTCTTTTGCTGCTGATCAGGGGTGAATGATTTTGATCCAAAACTTCCACATCTTCGAGAATGATATTGAGGAAGAGTGAGATGTTAACCCCACCTACGCTTATAGTAGCATCGAGTTCTTTTGAGAGATAATCTGCTGCTTTTCCTGCCAGATAGGTCTGTACGGAGGCCGAGCGCAAGGAAAAGAACACCACTGATGGTATTACAGCCATGGCGATAATAGTAAGAAGCACTATGACAGGTGTTTTTTTTATAACTTTGCCTCCTGTTTATAATTTAGGTTTTCAAACACTCTTTCAGCATTCAAAAATTTGATGGATACATATATTCTGGGAATCGAATCTTCTTGTGATGATACTTCCGCTGCGGTATTGAATAATAACAAAATTCTTGCCAATATTATTGCTAATCAAGATGTTCATAAATTCTATGGTGGTGTAGTGCCAGAGCTTGCATCGCGGGCTCATCAACAGAACATTATTCCTGTGGTGCACAAAGCCTTAGAAGAGGCAAAGATAAATAAAAATCAACTCCACGCTGTAGCTTTTACCAATGGTCCTGGTCTTTTAGGTTCATTATTGGTCGGGGCCTCTTTTGCCAAATCATTTTCTATGGCATTAGGGATTCCCTTGATCGAAGTTAATCACATGCACGCGCATATTCTGGCTCATTTTATTGAGGATGAAATACAGCAAAAAAATCCTGAATTTCCTTTTTTATGCCTTACCGTATCAGGTGGACATACTCAAATTATGCTCATCAGAAATCATTTTGATATGCAGGTAATCGGCCAGACCATAGATGATGCAGCAGGCGAGACCTTTGATAAAGCGGCAAAAATTATGGGATTGCCTTATCCGGGAGGGCCACTTATTGACAAAATGGCCAAAGAAGGCAATCCACTTGCTTTTAAATTTCCCCATCCCAATATCTCCGGCCTTGACTTTTCCTTCAGTGGGCTAAAAACCTCTATCCTTTACTTTCTTCGCGACAGATTAAAAGAAGATTCTCTTTTTATCGAGAAGAACAAGCACGATTTAAGTGCTTCCGTTCAATATACCATTGTTGAAATCCTGATGAATAAACTCAGAAAAGCAGCTAAAGAAACAGGCATCCGGCAAATTGCTATTGCGGGAGGTGTATCGGCCAACTCCGCACTACGACAAGCTATGCTCGATGAACAACAAGCATCGGGCTGGCAGGTATTTATTCCCAGATTTGAATACAGCACCGATAATGCTGCCATGATTGCTATTACGGGATATTACAAATATATTAAAGGGGATTTTGCCCTTCAGGACGCAACCCCCTTTACCCGATATGGCAGCAAAAGCAGATAAAACGTTTTCAGCATAGAGCGTCCAGCCTTTGATCTATAAGAGAAGGATCTGCAAATCGGCCCGTATATATAGGGCGATGATTTGACTTTCCAAAATCAGTGATACATGTAACTTAAAACTTTGGCAGTGTAATCCCCTCCGGGATTATTAGCCCCACCTTTGTGGAGTGAAAATTCATTCACACCCACTAATATTTAAAACTATGAAAAATAAATTACTGTATTCATTGCTAGCCGTTACGCTACTTTTTTCCCCGTTCATCAATTTGGCCCAAGCGCCTAACCTGGGAACGGCAGCAGATTTTGTTTTGTTTTCTACGGATGGGGCAGTTAGTAATTCAGGTAACTCGCATCTTACCGGAAATGTTGGGACCAATAATGGTTCCAGTACCGCTTTCGGAAATGTAAATGGCGTTATGCACGATGCCGATGGTGTAAGTGCACAAGCTGCAGCAGATCTGCTGATTGCTTACAATCAGCTTGAGGCTACAACACCAACATTGTTTCCTGCAGCATTATTAGGAAACGGACAAATTCTAAAAGCCGGTGTGTATTCTATAACAGAAGCAACTACACTTAATCTAGACCTTACCTTAGATGCAGAAGGTAATCCCGATGCTGTTTTTATTTTTAAACTTGAAGCACCCTTTTCTACGAATGCTGATTCGAAAATTAAACTGATTAATGGAGCATTGGCCTGCAATGTGTTTTGGAAAGTCGAAGGTTTGGTAAGTATAGCTTCAGGTACTTCGATGAAAGGAACTATTATAGCCAACAATGCAGCCATTGAAATGAACTCTGGCGACACCCTTGAAGGAAGAGCATTAACTACCTCAGGGGCAATAACTATTGATGGTGTACTGGCATATACTCCTATCGGATGTGGAAGCCCCACGCTTAATGGCCCGATTGCTCCCGAGCTAGGTGCAGCAGCCTGTTATGCAATATTTTCTTCTGATGGTGCGGTTTCGAACTCAGGTATCACCAATGTAACTGGTGATGTTGGTACTAATGTAGGATTAACAACTGGCTTTGATTCATTGCTTGTTACCGGAACCATTCATCCTATTCCTGACGGCTCTACAGCACAAGCTGCATCTGATCTGTTGGTTGCATATGATTATGTCAACACCCTTTCTTATGATATCGAATTATTGTATCCTGCACAATTTGGGAATAGCCTGGTTCTTACACCGCATACCTATCTTATGGGTGGGGCTGCAACATTAACTGATACCGTTTTCCTGAATGCACAAGGTAATGCAGATGCAGTATTTGTTATACAGATAAACGGAGCACTAACGACAAGTACTTATTCAATGGTTGCGCTGCTAAACGGAGCTCAGGCAAAAAATGTTTTCTGGAAGATTGAAGGTGCCGTATCGATAAACGATTATTCAACTTTCCGAGGAAACATAATATGCAATAACGGTTCTTTAGGAGTCATTAACACAGGAGTTGTTCTTGATGGAAGAGCACTTACCACCAATGGTGCTTTATCTACCATGGCAATTACTGCCGGGGCAGAAACAATGCCAGATAACTGTGCAACTTTAAATGTTCAATCACCACAGGCACTTTATGATGCAGTTACCATATATCCCAATCCATCCAGGCATTCAACCACCATTTTGGTCAATGATGTTTCGCAATTAATGAAAGCTGAGTTGAGAATATATAATATTATTGGATCTGAAGTGATAAATATCCCACTCAACCAGGAACTCACTGTTCTTGAAACGTCTGGGCTTTCTTCAGGATTGTTTTTCTATAAGATAATAAGCAATGGTAAAACCATTCAAATAGGAAAATTGGTTGTTCAACAGTAAATAAATAGAAACAAAAAAAGTCCGGGGCTTAGGTTTCGGGCTTTTTTTTTGTTATTAAGCTCATCATGACTACCCCTATATGAGAAGAACAAATCTAATTTTATTTAATGGAAAACCAGACATCATTGTCCTACCATAAGCGTACCATAAGCGTACCATAAGCGTATCATAAGCGTATCATAAGCGTGCAAATACGCTTATGATAGCGCTTTGGTTGGGAATTGGTATCAGGTTTACCCGAACAGGGAATGCATCGAAGCCATATGCTCTCCTGCCCATGCAGACATAAGGCATAGCATCTGAAATCCTCGTGTGTACATTCTAAGAAAAGGGTAATGTACACGACAAATAGAGTTCATAAATATACTTAAACTATTTTGTGATTGACTGCTTTGCCGAAAAAGCCGCACTGATAGCTGATACAGGACAATAGAAAAACAAAAAAGGGGATTATGACCTTTAGGACATAACCCCCTTTATAAAATAGGGATTTAAAAGAAGATAAAATTTGAATTATCTGCTTTGCAGCACTTTTTTCATTGTAATACCTATATCAGCAGGAGAGTCTACATAAGTAACCCCGCATGCGATGAGAATTTCCTTTTTGGCTTCGGCGGTATCTGCCTTACCACCAATAATGGCTCCTGCATGACCCATGGTGCGTCCTTTGGGTGCCGTAGCTCCTGCAATAAAGCTTACCACCGGTTTGTTGCCGAAGTCTCTTATATAATAGGCGGCTTCAGCTTCCATACTACCACCTATTTCGCCAATCATAATGATGCCTTCTGTATCGGGATCGTTCATGAGCATTTCGATGGCATCTTTGGTGGTAGTGCCTATGATTGGATCACCCCCAATGCCAATACAGGTTGATTGACCCATACCTGCTTTGGTTACCTGGTCTACGGCTTCGTAGGTTAAGGTTCCTGAGCGTGAAACAATACCGATCTTTCCGGGGTTGTGTATAAACCCGGGCATTATTCCCACCTTACATTCTCCGGGAGTAATGATGCCGGGGCAGTTGGGCCCAATTAAACGGCTTTCTTTGTTTCTGAGATATTCTTTTACAGAAATCATGTCGTTGACAGGAATGCCTTCAGTAATGCATACTATAACTTTAATGCCTGCATCAGCGGCCTCCATGATCGCATCTGCTGCAAAAGCCGGGGGAACAAATATTACACTTACATCGGCTCCTGCTTCTTTTACCGCCTGGTCTACCCGGTCAAAAACCGGTAAATCCAGATGCATGGTGCCCCCTTTTCCAGGTGTTACGCCTCCTACCACCGCTGTCCCGTATTCAATCATTTGGGTAGCATGAAAAGTACCTTCGGACCCCGTGAAGCCTTGTATTATCACTCTTGAATTTTTATTTACCAGAATACTCATGTGTTGTTATATTATTTGTTTGTCTCGTTAGGGTAAAGCAACTGTTTTTTATTACCAAAGTTGCTGTTTGCAGGTTTCAAAAATACTATTTTCTCGCTAATCCTATCGGGAAAAAGCAATATTTATTTGCTTCACTTCAATTAGGTGAGAAGGAGTTTTTGCTAAAGGTAGGAGCGGGTGGCCGGCTTCAGTAATGTCAGTTGAGAAAGCGTATGCGTTGTTATTCGTCGAAACCAGTATGGGAAGTTCAATCAGGAGGTGCTTATTTTGATCAGTTCCTTATGGATGTCCAGTATTTGTGGAATTATCATAGACTGATTATCATTGAGGATGGAATAGTGAGAAAGGGATCGTTTTTTATCTTGTTCCCATTGGTAATGCAGTCTTCGCAGGGCTTGCTTTTTGTCAGAGCCATCGCGTTTCGTCACTCTCTCTAGGAGCATTTCTTCGGGAGCATATACAAGGATGATTTTGTCGAATTTTTCGTGGGTTTGCGTTTCAAATACCAGAGCTGACTCCTGTATGCAATAGGGGGCGTTTATTTGTCTTAAAGCCCATTGATCATATAAAATTCCTACCCGGGGATGAATTATACTACTTACATATTTCATGGCAGACTGGTCTTTGAAAATAATCTCTGCCAGGGCCTGGGTGTTAATTTTTCCGTCCGTGTTGAGAATATGATTGCCCAATCGGGTGGTGAGTTGCTTCAAAATCCCGGGATCTTCATAAAGTCTTTTTGCCTCCTTATCTGCATAAAATATAGGTATACCCAATACATTAAAAACCTTACAAACAGATGTTTTCCCACTTCCCATGTTGCCTGTAACTGCTATTTTCAGCATAATAATAGGGTTAAAAATGTTAGTTAATCTATAATGAGAATATTTGCTTTTGGGATTGATATCTCTGCTGGGATAAGAGAGGGGCTGCTGATACCGATTTCTGATGGTGCTTTTAGTTCTTTATCCAAACATATTCTACATCGGGAGGCCGTGCTCTGATGATATCCACCAGTCCGGGATGTTCTGTAACCAATATCGGTAATCTGGATTTTCCCTGTGCCGCAGTATCCGGACATTGAACGGTAATCTTAAACATGTCAGGGGTGATGGTTTTTATATCTTTAAGCGCTACCAGGTAATGAATGTCTACGTTTTCAGGAAAGAGCAATATTTTACTCTCGGGGAAATGCCTGTCTATATCCGGACAATTAATTTCCAAAGGGAGTTCAACGGTGGCTTCTGTAAATTCCTCAACAGGTACCTGCACTTCTACCTGGGTGCGTGATATTTTAATCCGGTTATTGGGTAAGGGATTGATGAGAGAGGCCACCATTTGAAGGTTTTTGTCAACATTATCTGCCTGAATCAACTCTGTGTTGATAAGTTTTACGGAGTCTTTTAATGATTCGGGTCCACTAACATAAACGGAGTCGGGAGTGACTAAAGGAAAATTATATAACATAAATCCCCGCCGGTAATTGATTGCCAGTTGGGCTACTACCGGAACTCTTTTTCGAAAGGCGTTTGTTGCAGTAAGGAAAATGGTATCGGGGTGTGCGTTGACGTTGGCGCGTGGAATTTCGTTGAGTAAGGAGTATTTCGTTTCAGCCTGTGAAGCGGTGTAGAAATACACATTCTCTACATCGCCCCGTAGCTTCTGTAGGGTTGCAAAATCGATTTCAAGAGCTTGCTTACCCCGGTTTGGACTGGAAAGCATTCTGATTCCTGTTGTTTGCAAGGAAAAGGCAAAGGTAGAATCGGAGAAATGGGTAAAAATAAGGTTGGTGGGAAGGTTTGTAATGGACAATTCAACAGGAAGAACCATGGTAGTTTCCTTTGAGAGTTTTATCGAAAGCCAGGCTGTAAAACTAAAGACCAGGCAAAGAAAAAAAGTAAATGCTTTGCTACGGGTTCTTGGATTGTTACCTGGATATGTCCATATTTTGAGATTCATGGGTTATTTTAAAAAAAAGCCATCTCCCGATGTAAGCCGGGAGATGGTCAGGTAATAGTTTTCTTACTTGTTTTCAGCTAATTGCTGTTCCTGGGCACCGTCCATAGCCACAGCTGTTCTTTCAATTCTTAATTTTATCTCTGGTGCAACCTCTATGGTAAAAGTTTTTTCCTGTACTTCTACAATGCGACCATGAATACCACCAATAGTGATAATCTTATCTCCTTTTTTCAGCGCTTCCCTAAATTTTCTGGTTTCTTTTTGCTTTTTCAATTGTGGGCGAATAAAAAACAGGTAAAAAACCACAATTATGAGCAAAAGGGGAATGAATGTGGTGAAACTACTGCCACCTTCTGCAGGCTGAGCAGCTAAAAGAATGTTTGTTAATGTCATCATAATAAAAATTTAAAAATTGTAATAACTGGTTGAATAATTAATTATTGTTCAATAACTTCTGCTGTAATGCGCAAGGTTACAGTAGACTCTTGCGTGTTGTTGAGAATTCTTACGGATTGTGACTGGAATCCTCTTCTTCCTGACGAATTGAAAACAACTTTGATTTTGCCTTCCTCTCCGGGCTGTAGGGGATCTTTTGGATAATCTCCCACTGTACAACCACAACCGCTGCGCACACCGGTAATAATAAGTGGCGCATTTCCGGTATTTGTAAAACGAAAAGAGTATTCCACTCTTTCTCCGGTAATTATTTTATTGAAATTGTGTTCGGTTTTTTCAAAGCTTATTTCAGAGGCTGTGTTAGCGCCATTGTTTTCTTTGGCCGAGGTTTCTTTTTTCTGTTGCTGCGAACAGGAAAGTAGAGAAAAGAGTATAAAACTCATAAAAAGAATCTTTGTCATATAATGCTATTTACCGGTTACTTTTGAAATCTTTTTATTGTTTATCAATTCTTCAACCAACTTATCCAACACGCCATTGACAAAAACCTTACTTTTGGGTGTGCTGTACATTTTGGATAGCTCTATGTATTCGTTTAAAGAAACTTTTACCGGAATCTCAGGGAATTTAATGATTTCAGTAAGAGCCATTTTCATAATGATGATATCCATCAATGCAATTCTTTCAATATCCCAATTTTTGGTCTTAGCGGCAATCATGGGAGAAAATTCCTTGTCGTTGAGGATAGTCTTATGAAAGAGGTCTATAGCAAACCTCCGGTCATCGAGGTCTTTATAAAGATTCATCGGGGTGAAACCTTGATCTTCCCTGCCTTCTTCCATCGATTTTATGTTTTTGATGATCATCTTATTGATCAACTCCCAGTCGTCGAGCCAATAGATTGATCTTTCTTCATAAAAATAATGCAGCAATTCATACTCACAGATGTGATTCTTGAGTAATTTAAGAATCAACTCGCGGTCATGCTCAAAAGTATTCTCACTTTTTTGCATGTATTCTGCATATGTATTGGTATCTCTAAATTGCATGAACAGTTTTCTGGGAATTTCCGGCTCATGACTCCAGGAGATTTTTCTCTTCTCAAGCTTGGTCTGTAATTCAATGCTGTTGGCAATAGCTACCAGGCATTTATTATTTACAAACCGGGTATTGGGAATTAAATCATCGGCGGAAGGTATTTTTTTGAGCTTATTTTCTTCAGTAATACGGCGGGCCTGATCTCCAATGCCAATGATAAGGCTCAACTGATAAAGATAAAGATCATAGATCTTTTCAATACCAAATAGCAACTCCTTTTCTCCGGCATTAAGTGAGGTATTGCCTGATTGGAAAAATGCATACAGGCTTTGCAGAACTTTTACGCGTAAATGCCTTCTGTTTAACATAAGGTGTATTCAAACTTTTGTAAGGAACGAAAATGTCAGATTTTTAGTCTGAATGAATTTTATTGATGGTGTTGATAAATAAATTTTAATGATAGCGATAAAAAATTCCTTCAGTTTTGTTACTGAAAAACAATGCAAAAGTAATTCATTTTTAAAAACTTTTCGGTGCTGCAAAATAAATTAGATGCATAACAGTTATTTTTAAACCAGAAGCCCTTGTGTTTTGCCTAAATCCCAAAATCATGTTAAAGCTTTTGGATTCGGGATGATAGGCTTTTTTATTCACTTTATATTTTTTACATTTGATTACAGGCATTTTTTCAAGTCATTTTAAGAATTGTTTTCTTTAATTACGTTTAGCTTGAAAAAACTTTTTATATTTTTGCGAACAAATTAAATAGGAGATATTATTATGAGTATGGAAGATTCAGGAAAAAATTACAACAATGATGAGTTGTTTTCAAAGGCGGTGAGAGCAGGGAAAAGGACTTATTTCTTCGATGTTAAATCTACGCGGTCAGGCGAAAACTATCTGACAATTACCGAAAGCAAGAAGCGTTTTGATCAGCAAACCGGCAAATTCTTCTATGAAAAACATAAGTTGTTTCTTTATCAGGAAGATTTCCAGAAATTCTATACAGGATTAACTCAGTCCTTTGAATTTGTGAAGACCGGAAAAATTCCCGAGTCCTATCTCAAAGAGATGGAAGAAGAAGAACTCAGAAAAAAAGAGAATGAATTTACCAATATCAATTTTGAAGACTTAGGAGATAATAAAGATAATGACCCTGATGATTGAAATTAGATGCCATTTAAGTGAATATAAAGTAATTTTATGTCTCTAAAGAGTTGAATCCTTTGCGTTTCAACTCTTTTTTATTAGCAAAAGGCGTTTACGTGCGTATAACTGTCATTCTTGATTTTTTTAAAAAAATGCGCAACCAAGCACTTATAAGTTGTAAATTTGCAGCTGTTTGAAACATTGCCATTTTAAGTTGCGGCATTGCAATTTTCTCAAGGGCCACTATTTCTAAGAAAAACCATCTACACTTTAAATACATATAACCTTATGAGTAAAGTCATTTCTATCGCAAATCAAAAAGGAGGAGTAGGAAAAACCACCACCGCAATTAATCTTGCAGCAAGCCTGGCTGTATTAGAGTACCGCACGTTGCTGATTGATGCAGACCCACAAGCCAATGCCACCTCCGGGGTGGGATTCGACCCAAAGGTTATTAAAACAAGCATTTATGAATGCATCATTGATGATGTTAATCCAAAAGACATTTTACTCAACACCACCACTCCAAATCTTGATCTTATTCCTGCGCACATCGACCTTGTAGGTGCCGAAATTGAAATGATCAATATGCCCAACAGAGAAATGGTAATGAAAAAGGTCATAGATAGTGTAAAGGATGATTATGAGTTTGTACTCATTGATTGTTCGCCATCGTTGGGCCTTATTACGGTTAATGCGCTTACAGCAAGCGACTCTGTTATTGTTCCTGTACAATGTGAATATTTTGCCCTGGAAGGATTGGGCAAATTACTCAATACAATAAAAATTGTTCAATCACGTCTTAATCTAAACCTGGAGATCGAAGGTATACTGCTCACCATGTATGACAATAGATTGAGGCTATCCAACCAGGTCGTTGAAGAAGTCCGAACACATTTCCAGGATTTGGTATTTGAAACCATCATCCAGCGCAACACCAAGTTAGGTGAAGCTCCCAGTTTTGGTGAAACCATAATTATGCATGACGCCTTAAGCCGTGGAGCAATAAACTATCTTAATCTGGCAAGAGAAATCTTACAGAATAACAACCTCACAAAAATCGACGAGTCTGAAAAAAATATTAATATAGAAAATGAACGCTAAAAAGAGAGCACTGGGAAGAGGCTTAGGAGCCTTACTTGATACACCATCGTCAGAAATACAACCTCAATATGATATCGAAGTAGATCTTCATGCTGTGGGCACCGTTGCCCATGTACCCTTAGAGCTGATTCAGAGCAATCCCTTTCAGCCACGAACCGATTTCGACCAGCAGGCATTAGAGGAGTTGTCCATTTCCATTAAAGAACAGGGCGTTATACAACCCGTAACCGTAAGGAAAGCTGATGAAGGAAAGTTCCAGCTTATCTCCGGAGAAAGACGGTGTAAGGCCGCTCAACTCGCCGGTCTCAACACCATTCCCGCCTATATCCGCAGCGCCAATGATCAGGAAATGCGCGAAATGGCCATCGTTGAGAATATTCAACGTGAGAACCTAAACCCCATGGAGATTGCTCTTGGCTATCAGCAACTTATTGAAGATTGCAAGCTTACCCAGGAAATGCTGGCAGAAAGGCTCGGAAAAGCCAGATCTTCAATAACCAATCAACTGCGCTTGCTCAAATTACCCGCAGAGATTCAAATCGGCCTCCGTCAGGAACTCATATCTACCGGTCATGCCAGATCATTACTTTCGGTGAGCCATGTGCAAACACAACTGGAGATTTATCAGGATGTTATAGCCCAAGGCCTCTCTGTAAGAGATGTGGAAGAAATTGTGAAAAATATTAATGAAGATCATCAGGACGAGAAAGTAACACCCGGCAAACCCATCATTGAAAAACCCGATGGTGCCAAATATGACGAACTTCAGAAGTCGCTTTCATCTTTCTATGGTTCAAAGGTGCAGATTAAGACCCGTAATGATGGCAAAGGATCACTGGTAATAAACTTTTCTTCCGGTGAAGATTTGGAGCGTATCCTGAAACTGGTTCAACAACAAGATTAATTGACAATGAATCCTGTAACGGCTTTCGTTGCCTCCGGGCAGGCTTTTAGGTATTCCTTTTGGAGTGATGCAAAGCTGTTGGCAGGTTTATGCCTTTTAACAGTGGGCTTTCTAACCCACCATAAGGCACGGGCACAAGATACTATCAATCCCGATGTGTTGAACCGTCAATACCTTGAAGTTGATACCCTTGCATCGGATAGCCTGTATAACGGTAATTTTGCTGAACCACCCGGTGCATTAATTGTCACCAGCGATTCTGTTTTGATGGGCTCAACAACTCCTATGGAGCATTCGCCCTTAAAGGCAACCATGCTTTCTGCCACTCTGCCGGGATTGGGACAGATTTACAATGGGAAATACTGGAAAGTGCCCATTATATATGCAACATACGCCGGGGTGGCATATGCCCTGAATTTTAACAATACCAACTATCAACGATTTCGCCGCGCATGGGTAGCTCGTGTGGATGGTAATCCCAACACCACGGATGAATTTCCAAACAGATCTACCGACGTGCTCCTTCGTGCAACCAATTATTATCGTCGTAATCTTGAATTGACCTATATTGTCGCCGCAGCAGTTTATGTGCTTAACATTTTGGATGCTACCGTTGATGCACATTTGCTTGATTTTGATGTTGGTGAGAATTTAAGCATGAAGTTAATGCCAACAATAATGCCTACAGACCTTAACAATGGATTTTCTCAGGGCTCATCTGCGGGAATTACCTTATCTTTTCGTTTTTAATTCTTCTTACATGAACAAACCAATAAACATTGCAATTATCGGCTACGGGAAAATGGGTCATGAAATCGAAAAATATGCTCCTGCTGCCGGTTGTGAAGTAAAAGTGATAGTTGATCTGCCCCAGCATTGGCAAACCTATCATGATCAGTTGAGACAAGTGGATGTAGCCATTGAATTTACCTCTCCTGAAGTTGTAACCGATAACCTTAAGAAACTAATGGATATGCAGGTACCTGTAGTGACCGGTACCACAGGCTGGATGCAACACCTGGAGGATATTAAGCAATATTGTAGCAAAAGTAATGGAAGTGTTTTTTATGCGTCTAACTTCAGTATTGGTGTAAATTTGTTTTTTGCACTCAATCGTTATCTGGCCCAATTAATGAGTCGATATCCTGAATATAAGATTATTCTTGATGAAATTCATCATACACAGAAGCTGGATGCTCCCAGTGGAACAGCGCTCAGCATGCTCGAAGATGTTATGCGTATACATCCTTCTTTCGATAGTTGGAAATTCGCTAACCAGAATCCCGGAGAGGGTGAAATAGCTGTGAATGCTCATCGAATAGAAGCTGTAACCGGAACCCATCAGTTGACTTACGCATCAGATATTGATTCTATATCTATTGAACATAAGGCCAACAATCGCGAAGGATTTGCCAGAGGAGCACTTATGGCTGCCCGATGGCTGCTTGATAAAAAGGGCGTTTTTACTATGAATGATTTATTAAAACTTTAATTTAGAAGGACAATATGAGTATATACATGATTTTAAGCATTTTATTTTTGCTGCTGAGTGCTGCAGGCTTATGGGGTATTTTTGAAAAAGCAGGTAAACCCGGCTGGCACGCCATCATCCCCTTCTATAATTTCTATGTTTGGTTGAAGGTAATAAACAAACCCATGTGGTGGTATATTTTTATTCTTTTCCCTTACATCAATGTTTTCACTCTGTTGTTGATGGTGGTTGAAACCTTAAAATGTTTCAGAAAAGATGGACTTGGCGAACAAGCCCTGGGGGTTCTTTTCCCATTTCTTTTTCTGCCCTATCTTGGCTTTGCACCCAACGAAAAATATACGCATCCCGACAAATTGCCCCAGGTGAAAAAGAGCGGAATGAGGGAATGGGCTGATGCGATGATTTTTGCCGTTATTGCTGCCACCATCATCAGAACCTTTTTTATTGAGGCGTATACGATTCCTACCTCCTCTATGGAGAAGACATTGCTCGTAGGCGATTATCTATTTGTGAGCAAGTTAAGCTATGGGCCCAGAGTTCCTCTAACCCCCATTGCATTTCCCTTTGCCCATCATACTATGCCTCTTACCAAATCCGTTAAATCGTATCTTGAATGGCCGCGCTTGCCCTATTACAGATTTCCCGGATTGAGAACCATAAAGAACAATGATGTGGTTGTGTTTAACTATCCCGACGGAGACACACTCAGTGTTGAGTTGCAGAGTAATGTGAGTTATCATAGTCTTGTACGGGAATATGGTCGAGAAGCCATATGGCAGGATCCTGAAAGATTTGGCGAAATTACGGCTCGTCCGGTTGATAAAAGAGAAAATTTTATTAAAAGAAGCGTTGGCATCCCTGGCGATACATTGCATATTGTAGATGGTGAGGTACTTATAAATGGCGTATCTATACCCTTCGAGGGGAATGTGCAACATAATTACCATGTTATAACCAATGGATCCCGATTACATCCCAGAATACTCGACAGACTTGATATTACAGAAGCCAGGATGATCAGCAATTCTGAATATATCATCCCGATGAGTGAGGAAGTTGCCGAATTACTCCTGGAGGAGAATATTGTTACTAGCACCAAAAAGATTATTAAACCGGCCAATTATCATGAAAAACATATCTTCCCCTATCATGAAAACTATCCATGGAATGAAGATAACTTTGGTCCCCTGTATATTCCTAAAAAAGGTGCTGTTGTTGATATAAATGTAGATAATATAATGTTATGGCGACGAATCATCGAAGCTTACGAAGGCAACTCACTCGATATTATTGGCGATAAGATATACATCAACGGCGAAATAGTTGACCAATATACCTTTAAAATGAATTATTATTGGCTGGTTGGTGATAATCGTCATAATTCTGCCGATTCACGATACTGGGGCTTTGTTCCTGAAGATCATATCGTAGGACGAGCAATGTTTGTTTGGCTTTCGCTGGATAAAAACAAGACCTTTCTGGATAAGATCCGGTTCGATAAGACTTTTCGTGTTATCAGATAATTAATGAATTTAGTTAGAAAAGTATAGGTGTTTTTTAAAAAATCTGATGAATGTAAATGAGCCGGATGATCTAATGTAGGTGTCATCCGGACTGATTTATTTTGCCGATTTGTTTCTCTTTTCCTTCAATAGTAATTTCTGCTGACTATGCTTTTTATTTTCATAAAGATTGGTTTCTTTTGAGTGAAGTTGGAATAAATGCTCTAAAAACCTTACTTTTACAATGGAAATCACCAGGCAATTATAGCAGCAAATTGTGTTTTAACCTTAAAGAGCTTATATTAGTAACGTAACGTAAAGTAAATGATCATCTGAAGAAAATGTACTCCAGTTTTGATAAAATCTCTACATTTAACCCACCTAAACCCACTTAGTTTTTCAGATGGCTGCGATTAATTTTTATTATAATGAAGAACAAATACCTTGACCTTATTGAACAAACTTTTGAATTTCCACAAGAGGAGTTTAAAGTAATTGATAATGAGTTGTATTTTCATGATATCTGCCTCATGGATATCATTAAGCAATATGGTACTCCGTTAAAAATTAGTTATTTGCCAAAGATTAGTCAGCAAATTCAAAAAGCAAAAAGACTTTTTCATGTGGCTATGGCTAAGGTGGATTATAAAGGCACCTATAATTACTGTTATTGCACGAAGAGTTCCCATTTTTCCTATGTACTGGAGGAGGCTCTTAAAAACGATATACATCTAGAAACATCATCCGCTTTTGATATCTTTATAGTAGAGGAACTCTTCAATACAGGTTTTATTGATAAAAATAAATTCATTGTTTGCAACGGGTTTAAAAAAGCCTTGTATACTCAAAAGATCGCTGAGCTGATCAATGAAGGATTTGTTAACACCATTCCGGTTATCGATAATAAGCGAGAATTTGACTACTATGACGAATTACTCGATAAGGATAAAAAATGTAAACTGGGAATAAGAATTGCATCGGAAGAGGAGCCCATGTTTGAGTTTTACACCTCGCGTCTGGGCATTCGCTATAATGATGTTCTCCCTTTTTACCTTGAAAAGATTAAGGATAACCCCACCTTTGAACTTAAAATGCTGCACTTCTTTATCAATACCGGAATAAGAGATACAGCATATTATTGGAATGAATTGCATAAATGTGTAAATATTTATTGTGATTTAAAAAAGATTTGCCCTGAACTGGATACCCTCAATATAGGTGGCGGGTTTCCTATTAAGAACTCTCTGGGCTTTGAATATGATTATGAGTATATGACCGAAGAGATTGTGGCACAGATTAAGAATATCTGTCAGCAAAATCAGGTTCCTGAGCCCGATATCTTTACTGAATTTGGTGGCTTTACGGTGGGGGAAAGTGGTGCCGTGTTGTATTCGATTTTGGATCAAAAACAACAAAACGACAGGGAGCTATGGAATATGATCGACAGTAGTTTTATGACCAACCTTCCCGATATCTGGGCCATGAAACAACGTTTTATACTTTTAGCCATCAACAATTGGGATTATGAATATCAACGGGTCAACATAGGGGGTCTCACTTGCGACAGTCAGGATTATTACAATGCCGAATCACATGCCAATGCGGTATTTCTTCCTAAGATAATTGATGGCACTACACAATACATAGGGATGTTTCATACTGGTGCTTACCAAGAGAGTTTGGGTGGATTTGGTGGCCTACAACACTGTTTGATACCTGCTCCTAAAATGGTTATTATCGACCGTGATGAGGAGGGGGAATATTCTACAAAGCTGTTTGCAAAAGAACAAAGCTATAAATCAATGCTCAAAACCCTTGGGTATTGAAACAAATAGCATTCTTTGTGCGTATATGTTTCATATTCAAAAATAAACTTTATGCTCTCAAATAAAAATTTACGGATTGTTCTTTTTATGGCCCTTATTCTGGTCTTACCTTTTACTATTCTTGCTCAAAGACCACTTAAAGGACGCATTATCTATAACCTATCTTATCCCGGTAGCAATGTTGACCTTGCCGAATTGCAGGAACTGCCGGATAAAGCTGTGATACTCACGAAGAAAAATCTGGTCCGGACAGAGTTAAGCGGTGAAAAGGCAGGATTGTATCAGATTAAAATTGCCGATGGGAATACACGACAGATATCTACTATGTTGGAAATCTTGCGCGAGAAGTATGTCATTACTCGCACCTACGAAGAGATTCAAAATGCACTGCAAAATATGCCTGAACCCGAACTGGAATTTACCGACGAAACCAAAGAGATATTAGGTTATACCTGTTTTAAAGCTATTGCCAGAGTTACAGACCTGTTTGGGGAGGAGCATGAATCGGTTATTTACTATACCAAAGCGATTCCGGGGAATGCGTTTAATTTTGATATTCCTTATTATGAAGTTCCCGGGCTTATGTTGGAATATGAAATAAGAGTAGGCCAATTAAACATAAGATATGAAGCCCAATCCATTAAAAAAAGGTTATTTGTCGGAGGCAGAAATTTTTATGTTACCCGCGATTATCAACCCACTACCTACGATGAATTAAGAGAAAGGCTCCAAGGTAATTTTTAAGCTATCACATCGATGGTCTAATTTCTTTGATGCGTATGTATGCATAGACTTTTTGATTTATTATCAGGAAGCCTACATTGTTTCATCAAAAAACAGGTTTGTTTGTTCAACCCCTTTTATCGATTTTATTTCCTTCACCATTAGTGGCGCCCTGGCTTCATTTTTCAAGGTTACATAAAAAGAAAATTCCATCTGAGAATCGTCCCCTCTTTCCCCGAGAGATTTTATATTTACCAACTTGTGTTTTCCGCAATATTTCTGCAACACATCTGCAAAAGGATTTTCTTCTGTTTGATTTTCATTGGATACGATCTGCATGAGAAATTCGCGTTTTACGGGCAGTGAAAAATTCATCTTCGTAATTATAAAGTAGATAAACCCTATAAATAGGGTACCCACGACTGCTATGGAATACAGCTTTACGCCCGAGGCAAGTCCTATGGTCAGAGCAAAGAATATAAACATAATATCCGAAGCATCTTTCACTGCTGTTCGGAAACGAATAATGGACATAGCTCCAACCATGCCGAAGGCTCTTGCAAGATTATTCCCTATAACCATAATTACCACTGCTGTAATCATGGTAAGCATTACCAAGGAAACATTGAAAGCGGAAGAGTAATTCAATCCCGAATAGGTATATTTATATAGAAATGCGATAAAAAAACCACACATGGTAGCTACAAGGATATTGCCTATTACATCCTTAGCGGTTAATGAAAACACAAAAATTGTTTGATATTCTTCCAACATCTTATTTAATAATTTGATACATTTTGTTTTACGTGCACATCATACCCAATGGTATATTTTGATAAGGCATCATTGCGAAGCCTGAATTCCTGCACCAATGACTTTGCCCATGAGGGCATCTCGTCTGAAAAGTATTTAATTTCCAGAATAAAATGATTTTTGAATAATTGCATCAGGTCCGCATTGGTAAACATCTGGTCGATGGTGGGGTATAATTTGCTTCGTATATTTTTGTCAAAGGTAATTCTTACGCCCGAATCAAGCCTTCCATGATAAGCCTCCCTTTCATATACAATTAAAACGGCTGGTTTTAACAATCTCTTTTTTGCATGAAAAAAGAACCTGCTTGCATCATTTAAATCTTCTTCCGAATTCTGATGAATATACTTATCAATGTCAGCTGTTGCCATGAGCTCCTCAAGATCCTTATACCAACAAAAAGCGCGATGTTTTTTTATTCTGCTTCCTATTTTCCTCTTTATTTCAAACACAGCTATGGCTTCAGGATTATTGGTATTATAGCTTCTTATTCTGAACTTTTTTCTTAATTCTACTCCGGCTATTTTTTCTTCATGGCAATCAAGAAATGGTGTATCCAGATAAATGCTTCTAACGGTATATTGAGAAAGAACAGAACTGGAATTCAGGGCATATCTATCGGGCTCCACAAATGGCATCATCCGGGCTCTGAGTTTATCCATACTATGATATGGTACAAGGTATTTTCTTTCGTATCTTAGTAACATATCTTAGTTATTGTATACTTCATTGACCAATCTGGAAAAGTACTGTTGAATAGGAATGTTTCCTGAGGGGATGCTGATTTCAACAACCATATTGGGGTGAAAAGATTTCTCATCTGCACCGGCTTCCACTAAAGCGGTTAAAAATATTTTTTGTTTACCGTTAATTAATTGTGATGAATTATCAATATCGGATATGTATGCCGTATATTCTTTACCTGTCGGGTGGGTAAATAAAATTTCCTGCCCAATATCCAAAAAGGGTAGATTATAAATATCAACAGGCACAATCATAATATAGTTTTCTGTATCGGCCACCTTGAGAATGGATTCATAGTCGCTGCTTACCTCTCTTCCCTGCTGCTTTATGATTTTACCTGTCACAGGGCTTGTAATGGTGAAATCACTGATGAGCTTCTCTATATGTTTGAGCTGTTGTTCCAAGGATTCTATATTGGCTAATACATAATCCAGTTGTTCTTGTTTTGCTCCGCTAACAAGGGCCTCATATTCACTCTCAGCGATTAAGTAATTCTGCTTCTTGATGGCTAGTTCATTTTGCGACAGTTCATATTCTTCCTCCGGAATGTAAGCTTTTTCAAATAAAATTTTGTTTCGTTCCGTAATTCGCAGTTGGGTTTCATGTTCCTGTCTGGCAAGATTTATTCTTTCCCTGGCGATATTTATCTCTCCTGGCTTTTCCCCACTGGAGTATACCGAAAGAAGCTTTTTCTGAAGACTGAGTTCTCCCTGAAGTTCAATATATCTGCCTTGCTCATTTTGTGATAATATATTACCAATGGTGTCTCCTTTAAATACTGTATCTCTGGCATAAATTTCCGGTCTTATACTGAAACTGGCCATGTCTCCACGCTGAAATTCAGTAACTGAGTATTGGGCAACACTATTATTTCGATTATCTCTTATGCTGTTTATTAAATTCCCATCAGCAGTGCGAGATAAGGTCCATTCCCGGGCAGGATATAAAATACCCTTGGAGCTAATAGAATAATTAAACTCCAGGCTTTTGGCAATATAGGCCAATGGCACTGCAAGAAGTAAAACGGGTAACCATAAAAAATTTCTGTTCTTCACCAATAATTATATTTTCAAGACAGCTGTTAAAGGTATTCAAAGCTGCATTTTGTTAACCTTATAGTAAGATATGCTTAACGATTTCTTTACATAAAACCTGCAAATATACGAATTGTTTTGCTTGACCTTAGATTTTAAAAATCTTGTTATTAGGTCTAAATCTCTTCTGTTATCCGCATAAACAAAGTTGCCTCCGGTCTTTCTTTTATCTACTTTGATGATGTTTAAAGCTTTGGCGTATTTTAGATATATGTCGTTAAACAACTATTAAAAACAAATAAACCATTAAAAAAATTCTATATATTATTTAAATTTAACATCATTGTCGCAATAAATGATGATTTTTATCAGTTTTTTCTTTTTTGAAGTAAGACCAATCAGTTAATAATTAGGATAATGGGTTAAGTATGTATAAATATATGAATTATCAAACCTGCAAATTATCATAACATTAGTTAATTAAAATATGGCTATGTCGATAATTATCGCATATTTAACCTCTACGAAGGTGTATGAGTAAGTAAATATATTTATTGTTGAATGATTGAAAACATCTATTCATAGTAAAACCCAATTCACTTCCCATGATCAAAGCAATCCAGCATAAATCACTTACAACCATAATTTCTTTAGGCTCTTCTCATAAATATCAACAAGAAAAACTTTATGAGCCATCTGCCGTCCGCCTTAAATTATTTCTATGCCGATCTTAAACTAGGTTTCGACAAAGTCAATAGCTATAAAAACCTAAAAAGGTCTTTAATAGCAGAATGAATTACGATCTAAATCTGGGTGCGCCAAGATCATATAACGAAAAGATCATCTGGAAAAGTTGTATGATCGTAATCCCCTTTTTACTCTTCCTGCCGATAAGTATCCCGTCAGGTCTTATGTAAAGCAGATGCCTGGCAGCAAGGAGGGGGCATCTATTTTGGAGAATTAACCCATTATGAAGCATCTGGCATGGCAAAACTAAAACCCCAATCGGTGGATTTTTGGGGAACTAAAACCTGGTTACTGGAAAGTATGATTGTTGTTTCCTGCTCAAAGAACAGGATCATTCCCTGCTTATTCCAACACGACCGTGTAACCTGAATCTTCAATGGCCTGGGCAATTAAATCAACAGAAACTTTCGATTTATCATATACCACAACAACCTCTTGCTGGGTATGAGAGGCGGCAACACTTTCCACTCCCTCAAGAGTGCTTACATTTCGGTTTATAAGTCCCTCACATCCCGTGCAATCCATCCCATGTACTGTTAGTATCATCTCTACCTGATTGTCGGGATTGGTTATAGTAATCTCCTCAGCCGTATTGTCAAAGGATTCTATTACATAAGGAGCAGCCATAAGGATGACAATTAAAACTGTCACAATACCCAAAAACACTGTTGAATGCATTCCCTGGCGTTGACTTCGTCCGACATGACTTTTATTTCTACGCATATTTTTTATGGTTTGATACCATAAAATAGCTAAAAGAAGCAAAACCAATACAATGATAAAAGGCCAGAAAGCAATTATTCCGGAAAAGGGATTGTTAACAGAGAGATTCATGACGAAAGGGAAATTGAACATGCTGCCCGCGCTTATGCCGCCTAGCAGGGTGGCAAGAAAGCTGAAAAAGAAAAATATCATGACAAATGAGATTTAAGTTTGTATTAATCAAAATTACAAAAAAAATATTAGGATGCTTTCACTTTTAATTAAACTTTGTTTATAAACAACATTTTCATCATCAATTCACAGCATCCAGTATGATTATGATCATCATCAGCATAAAGTAAAGGTTCATTATTATAAAGGTTTTATTTACAAAAGAATGATTTTGCAACAGCCTGCCAAAGGATATAACCAAAGCAATGGACAAGATAACTGTGGCGATAGCAAGAAAAGTTGAGCTGATGATTCCAAACAGGGTAAGACATACCGCAGCCATAGCCGTAGATAGGGTCCAGCTAAAGGTGAGTCGTCTGATTTGTAAGCTTGTAAAGGTAGTACTAATTGAAGGAAAGCCCCCTTTTTCATAATCATGACTATGTCGCAGCAGTATTAACCAAAAATGAGGAATTTGCCCGATGAAGAAAAAAAAGCATAGAAAAACAATATGGGGATGTAACAATGCTCCCCCAGCGGCCACCCAACCAATAGCAGGAGGGATGGCACCTACAACTGCCCCGGGAAGTATTGCCCATGGCGTGATTTTTTTTAAGGGAGTATAAACCCCATTATACCATAATACCGTGGTGAGCGATAGACCCGATGCCATAGGATTGCTGTATCGCCAAAGAATAAGAGCTCCTGTCGAAACCAATAAGAAAGCCCAGACAGAGGCCTGTAAACTTGTTATTTGGCCCGAAGGTATTGGCCTATTCTGGGTGCGAGCCATCATCTTATCCTGTTTTGCCTCCTGAATCTGATTTATGGCCGACGAACCGGCTGCAGTTAATAAGACACCCAGGTACAGTAAAAACCATCCGCGGCTCATCGAACCTTCATGTAGAATATATGCAGTGAGGGCCGAAAACCCAACTGAAAGGGTTATGATCGGTTTAGTTAGTCTGAGCAAGGCAAGCGGGAGAAGTCTTATTTTCATTTTTGTAAGGGTGGCCTGGAATTTCCTGTTAAAGCTTGCATCAATAAAGCACTCATAAAAATTGCTGAACCGGACCTGCAAACTCATAAACACTTGATGATGCATGCATTGACGAATAATAGATAGTATGTGTGTCCTCTCACCCCCAATGCATTGCAGAATAAATAAACTAACTGAATCAGGGTATTTCGTATGGAAGATCTTCTGCATTGAAGGATGATCAAAGTTAAGTATTAATTCTGGTCTGATTTTCAAGTTTATTACTGCCTGCTCATTTCTTTTATCCCTTTTCGTCTAATTTTTGTTTTGTACCTTTGCCATAAATGCTCCATCACCATAAATAAAATCCTAAATTACCAACCTATGGTTGTTCAGAGAGAAATCACACTGCCTCCCTTCAAAAGAGGGTACCATATCATAACCAATCACATAGTGAAGGAATTGAATAATATGCCCGCTAATGGGCTTTTAAATATCTTTCTTCATCATACCTCTGCCGGACTTATGATTAATGAAAATGCTGATCCTACCGTTCAGGATGATCTGGAAAGTATTTTCAATCATATTGTTCCTGAAAATCTGCCCTTTGTTGAGCACTCTGCAGAAGGTCCTGATGATATGCCTGCTCATATTAAATCTGCTCTTGCCGGAGTATCTCTAACCATTCCCATCATCAATGGAAAATTAAAGCTTGGCACCTGGCAGGGTATTTTTCTTTGCGAATTTCGCAATAGGGGAGGCAATCGAAAAATTACCCTGAGCGTTTACCATTGATGATCTTCTTTTTCCTTTATCCGACAATCAATTTTGACTACACAGCAATCTTTTAGGTGTTTATCTTCCGCCCGAACCAGACTTTCTGTTTCTTTTTCCATTATTACTAGGGTTCAAAAACATGTTTTGGGTTTTTTTATTCTTGTTTTTTATTTAATCAACAATTTAAATTATACATTTGTATAGATCTCTCTTTAACTTACTAATACTTGTTATTACATGAATTCACACATCATACCTTTGTTTTTACAGAACGTGGGTAAATATTCCCAAAAAGAAGTTTTCCGTTTCAAGAATCAACAAAATATTTATCAGTCGATAAGCTGGAAAGATCTTAAATCGAGGGTCGATAACATCCTTTCATCCCTTCATGTTCTTGGATTTGAGAAAGGAGATATGGCAGGTATCTTCAGTCAGAACAAGCCCCAATGGCTTATGGCAGATTTAGCCATTATGGCAATAGGCGGCGTTGTGGTGCCATTTTATGCCACTTCATCTGCCGATCAGCTTTTATATATTGTAAAAGAAACCAATATGAAGTTGATTTTTGCCGGTAACGATGAACAGGTGCATACAGCCCTTGGAATAATGGGTGATGACTGTCCGTTGGAGAAAATTGTTTCTTTTGAGTCTACCCTCATGGACGACACCAGGGTAATGGGTTTTGATACCTTTCTAAAGCTTTCAGTTGATGCCGGAGTATCACTGAAGGTCGAAGATCGTGTCAATGAATACCACTCTGACGATCTGGCTACTGTGATTTATACATCCGGCACTACGGGCGAACCCAAAGGTGTTATGCTTAGCCAGGATAATTTTATCCATTGTTTTGATATACACGATGAACGACTTGCGGTACAAACCTCCGATATTTCCTTATGTTTTCTTCCCCTTAGTCATGTGTTTGAACGCATGTGGAGCCATTATTTGCTACATTGTGGTGCCGTAAATGTTTTCCTTGAGAACCCTAAAGAAGTAATTGAAACACTTCCACAGGTTAAGCCAACCGTAATGTGTGCCGTTCCAAGGTTTTTTGATAAAACCTATGCAGGTATCCGCACTGAAATGAACAAGTGGTCGCCAATAAAACAGATAGTATTCCGTTGGTCAATAAAACAAGGAATGCAAGCCCTACAGTATAGAAGTAAAAAACTGTCTCTGCCCACGGGACTTGCCCTTAAAACAGCACTTGCGGATAAACTGGTGCTTAAAAAACTCAGATCTATATTTGGTGGCAACATCAGGTTTATGCCCTGTGCAGGAGCCGCCATTAATACAGAAATTCTCAAGTTCTTCCATGCTATGGGACTGTTTGTGAATTTTGGTTATGGTCTTACCGAAACTACGGCTACTGTTTCTTGCTTCACAGACCATGAATATACATTTGGCACCTGTGGTACCATCATGCCTGGTGTGGAAGTAAAGATTAGTGAACAAAAGGAAATAATGGTTAAAGGTCGTACCGTATTCAAAGGGTATTATAAGAAAGAAGAGGAAACAGCAAAAGTCCTCTCAGAAGGTTGGTTTGCTACTGGTGATGAAGGTTATATGGATGAAAACAATCATTTGATAATGGTTGATCGGATTAAAGATTTAATGAAGACTTCTGTCGGGAAATATATTTCCCCCCAAAAACTAGAATTAATTCTTTCGCAGGATGAAGTGGTCGAACAACTGATTGTTGTCGGTGACAATCGTAAATACGTTAGCGCTCTTATTGTTCCTGTAATGGAAAAGCTCAAGGGCTTAGCTATTGAACATAATATTTTTTTCAATAGTGATCATGAACTGGTTGGCTCAGAACAAATCATGAAAATCATAGCCAACCGTTTTGATGAGTTGCAAAAAAATCTAACCGCTTATGAAAAGGTGGTTAAGTTTACCCTTCTTCCTGAACCTTTTACCATCGAAGCCGGCACCATGACCAGTACCCTTAAACTCAGAAGAAGCTCCATTGAAAGGATGTACAAACCTATTGTAGATATGATGTATAGCTAAAACACCAAGCCTCCATTTTTGTGTATGAATTAAAAATGTGTTAAGCGAATCCCCTTGGCAGTTCCGGGGGGGAATGCTTCCACCTGCGATGGGTCCATAACCAATTTTGCGGATTCTTTCTTATTGCAGATTCCATTTTTTGAGCATATAGCTCTGTTATTCTACCAGGTGCCAGTTTTTTGGGTTGATCGCTCAGGAGCGAAAGCTCAAGGGTATAATGCCCTCTCGTTGTGCGGTTTATTTCACAAAAAATTACCGGATAGTGATTGTTTATTGCATGTTTTTCAGGGCCATGCAGAAAAGCCGTAGGATTACCAAAGAAATCAACCCATAAGGCCTGCGATAACTTCGAAGGGTTTTGGTCTGCTGCCATTAAAAAGAGAGTTGGCTTATCTTTAAAACTGGCAAAGGTTAGGCTTGTTTTACGTATAGGGGAAAGTATGGTGTCATATTTCGATCTGCTTTTTTTTATATAATTATTGATGTATTTATTTTTTAAGGGTTTGTAGAACCCTAATACACGGTAAGATGTTTGAAGGCTTGCCGATAAGCTTCCCCATTCCCAGTTTCCAAGATGTCCCGTTACCAAAATAATGCTTTGACCTTTTTGATAGAAGTCATCCAATAACTCAGGGTTGATAAGCTTATGTCTTTTGATGATGCTGTTTTTTGACATACTGAAACTCTTAATGCTCTCCAGGAGAACATCAGATAGATTACGATAGATTTCCTTTACAAGCTGATCTCTTTCTGTTGACGCCAGGGCAAGCTTACTTTTATCCAGATTCTCCTTTACAACAATATGTCGATATGCAAAAACCTTTCTGAGTAGCCAGGCCAGCAAATCAGATAAAGGGTAAAGCAACCGGAACGGGATGATCCGAAACAAAGTAGTTAACAATGCAAAGGGTATGGCGGATGCCAGGGAGAGGGCTTTTTTAATCATGGAGCAACTTTAGCATAATGATTTGCATTTTAATTGGTGGCTGGAATTAGTTCCATTTACTCAGTACTTTGGAATCCATCCTCAAGCAGAATCTCCAGCAGTGCCTGGGTTGCATCACTGGGTTCTATATTCTTCTTAATGGGATTTCTTCCTTTGTAAAGATGAAGTTTGCCATTACCTGTTCCCACAAACCCGTAATCAGCATCCGCCATTTCGCCCGGCCCATTTACCACGCAGCCCATTACAGCTATTTTTAATCCTGGCAATTGAGAAGTATGCCTTTGGATATCCTTAAGCACCTGCTGAAGATTGTAAGAGGTTCGGGCACAGGTTGGACATGAAATGAATTCTGTTGTAGTAATTCTAATTCCTGCACTCTGCAGAAATCCATACGAGATGGCTGTTACATTTTCCCTTATGGCAGGAGCATTTATCCATATTCCTTGTATTTTCTTTTCGAGAAGGTAGTTGCCGGCAAAAATGGCAAAATGGCTGATGAGCTCATTGATGTCGGCAGTTTGAAAGCTTTTGCGTATGATCAGGGGAATACGCTTCTGCTGCGAAAAATCAATCCAGTGCTGCATTTCTACCTCTTCTCTGCATGAATTCAAATCTGCAATCAAACCAATCAATCCTTTCTGGTCACCGATAAATTCGCTAGAGGTATTTTCCTTACAACAAATCCGGATAAAGTATTGCTCCAATTCATTGTGAAGGGCCAGATTCCTCTGCTGTGGGCATTCAATAAGGGGAATGGTGTTGGGCAAAGGATTTTTCTTCCAGCTGGCATAGGGTAACAGAATTGTTTTTTCAGCCATCTGTTGAGCCGTTTGCTCATTGATAGCGAAAAGATAATCTGCTCTACGCAACTCTGTTTCCGACACACCAATGTGCGGCTTCTCTTCTGTCCCCGGAATAGAGGCATCTGCAATTACAATGGCTCTCAGGTTTTGCTCAGTCACCAGGATCTCATCCTGATAAAAATCTGATTTTTCAAGGACATATTCAGATTGCTTTGGTTTGGCGAAAGGTATTTGATAAAGAGACGATAGCTTCAGGGCAAAAGGGATTTCTTTTTCAGGATCTTCCGTAAGACTCACGCGCAAGGTATCTCCAATTCCTTTGTTTAAAAGGCTGCAAATACCCAGAGCCGATTTTATTCTTCCATTTTCTCCCTCGCCTGCTTCCGTTATACCAATGTGCAGGGGAAAACTCATATGGTTTTTAAGCATCTTCTCCACCATGGCTTCATAAGCTTCTATCATGACAATAGGCTTACTTGCCTTTAGTGAAATCACCAGATTTTTAAAACCCAACTCACCAAACAACTCTAGAAATTCGTAGGTGGCCTCTACCATACCAGTAGGGGTGTTTCCATATTGGTGTATAATTCTTGGCGAGAGAGAACCCAGATTGGTGCCAATGCGAACAGCGGTACCATATTCTTTACATATACCTACCAGGGGCTTTAGGCGGAGCAGTATTTTTTCCTTCTCCTGTTCTGCATCATAAATGCTAAAATCACTTTTCGCTTTCCCCGCATTACCGGTATAATTTCCCGGATTTATCCTTACCTTGGCCACATATCGGGCAGCTGTGAGGGCAACATCGGCATTAAAATGTATATCGGCAATAAGTGGATTGGTGAATCCTGTCTTTTTGATGCCTTGTTGGATTTCCTGTAAAGCCTCTGCTGCAGCTATATTGGGTGTTGATATCCTGACATAGTCGGCTCCGGCTTCTATGATTCCTATGCTTTGTTTTATGGTGGCCTTTATATCAAGAGTGTTGGTATTGGTCATAGACTGCAGTCGGATGGGCTGTACGCCGCCCATTGGTCTGTCACCAATAATTACTTCATGGCTGGGAAAACGCTGTAAATGAAAAAAATCCCTGTTAATCATACCTGAATTTTAGCTGAAAATAAGCCGTAAAGTTACTATATTGCATTGGTATTTTTTTACGATAATTAAACGTTCCTTACAAACAGTTGTTAGGTAAAGACTAATGACTATAGATTTACTTTAGTTAATAAATGAGCTACTCATTTTAAAAACCTTGTATATATCATGGAGTATTTTGGATTAAAACTGGAGATTCAGAATCAGATTGCTATCATTACCATGTCGAGGCCTGAAGCCTTAAACGCCCTAAGTTCAGAAGTGATAGCCAGTCTGGGAAAAGCTATTAAATCCTTATCGCAGAACAAAGACATGCGCGTGTTGATTATTACCGGAGAAGGCAAAGCTTTTGTTGCCGGAGCAGATATTGCAGAAATGGCGAAAATGAAACCCGATATGGCCTATAATTTTTCCCGCAAAGGTCAACAAGTCTTGCATCGCCTCGAAATGCTGGATTTTCCCGTTATCGCTGCCATCAATGGCTATGCCCTGGGAGGAGGATGTGAATTGGCCCTGGCATGCGATATGCGCATCGCTTCGGCTAATGCTAAATTCGGTATGCCCGAAGTAAGCCTGGGACTTATGCCCGGATTCGCCGGTACACAAAGACTTTGCCGGCTGGTGGGATATGCAAATGCAATGTATTTGATGACTACCGCCGCCTCTATCAATGCTGAGGATGCCTTGCGGCTTGGCCTGCTGCAGATTGTAGTTGAGCCCCATCAACTCATGGAAGTGAGTATCGATTTGGCTAAGAAGATTGCTTCAAGAGGCAAATATGCCGTTAAAGCCGTTAAAGAGCTGGCTCGCAAAAGCATTACATCTCCATTTGAGGATGTCGCTGAACTGGAATCGGAAGTTTTTGCCGGACTGTTCGGCCACCCCGAAGCCAATGAAGGCTTGAGTGCTTTTTTAGAAAAGCGTAAACCCAACTGGTCTTAAGGACTCTAAATCTCTTGGGGCACCAAACAATTTTGTTGTTATCTGCCTTTTACTTAGGTAGCTTACCATCTTTTCATTTGTAATTTTTATTGATTATGGACTATTCAGACAGACTCGAGCATGTAACAATACTGGGGGCAGCCGGCAAAATGGGAAGTGGTATTCTGGTGCTGACTGCCATGGAGATGTTTCGTCAGAAGATGAACCCACAAAACAACAACAAAATCTTTGTGATATATGCTATGGATGTTAGCAATGATGCCCTGGCAGATTTAATGGTATACGTGAAAGAGCAGGCCGTAAGATATGCTGAGAAAAATATTGTTGAACTGCGCAGGGTCTATGAAACACGCAAAGATCTTATTGATAATGAAGAAATCATCCGCCAGTATGCCCTGGATATTATGGGTCTCATCCGACCTGGCACCCGCATCGAACCAGCTTATGACTCCCGCATTATCATTGAAGCTGTGAGCGAGAGTCCTGATTTGAAAGTAGAGCTTATGCTTACCATTAATAGAAACAACAAGCTCCAACCCTGGTTTTTTACCAATACCTCAGCTATCCCTATCGGTTGGCTCGATGAAGAAGCCGGACTTGCAGGACGTATTATGGGGGTGCATTTTTATAATCCGCCCATCGTACAAAATCTTGTTGAGGTTGTTAAAACAAACACTACCCGGCCCGAGTTGGCTTATTTTGTTGCCGACTACCTAAAGAATATAGGGAAAATGGCCGTACCAGCCTATGATGTGGTAGGCTTTATTGGCAATGGATACCTGGTGAGAGATATTCTTTTTGCCGAAAACCTGCTGCATCAGCTTCAGGAACAATTCACTTTTTCTCAGGCCTTATATATGGTTGATAAGGTGAGCCGTGACTTCCTGATCAGGCCCATGGGCATTTATCAGCTTATCGATTATGTAGGCATTGACGTGGTTCAGTTTATTATGTCGGTGATGAATTCACACGTTGAAGAAAAAACCTTCAATTCTCCTTTTATCGATATGATGATTTCACGTGGCAACAGGGGAGGGCAAAACCCCGACGGATCACAAAAAGATGGATTCTTCTCCTATTCCAGCACAGGAGTAACCGGTATTTATGATTCGGGCAAACGACGCTATATCGATCCTGATGAACCTTCTCTAACTGGCGATGCACACCTGGGTGAGCTTCCGCCTTCATGGGTGACCTGGAAAAAGATGGTTCGTCATCCTCAAAAAGAAACACTCCTACTGGCATATTTTAGTGAACTCAAGCAAAGCCAAACCAACGGTGCCGCATTGGCAAGGCAATATCTGCAAAATTTTCGTGATATAGGCCTTAGCCTGGTGAAAAATAAAATTGCTTTCAAATATGAAGATGTTAATGCAGTGCTCATTCATGGCTTTCACCATGCTTATGGCCCAATAAACCCTTATTTTTGAACCAATTTATTTGTGCCCGCTCAATTCTTTGTTCCACCCCTCATTAAATGATTAATCATGAAATTAAGAAAAAGCGTCTATATAGCAGCAGGATACAATACCATTTCCATGGGTACGGGCAGGAGAGCATTTCATGCTCTTAAAGACAGACCCGACTTAGAAGATTATATTAAGGAAGCGGGTCAAAATGTCTTAAAACAAATTGGAGGGGCTAAACATGTAGACGAATGCGTTATCGCCAACTTCATGGCTTCCCGATACAACCGGCAGGCCAATCTGGCTGCCTTTTTCCCTTTTATCGATAAGGATCTTATGTACAAGCCCTGCGTGAGAGTCGAAGGCGCATGTGCTACAGGCGGATTAGGGCTCGTTACCGGAATCAAGTCGGTTTTAGCTGAGACAGCCGATGTTGTTCTGGTGGTGGGTGTAGAAGTACAAAACTCGGTGAAAGCTGTATACGGTGCCGACATACTGGCTGGCGCGGGTTGGAATAAAGAACGTAAGGATGGACATGCCCACTTCTTCCCGGGCAAATTCAGCAACCGGGCCGGTGCATATTTCGGAAAATATGGCCGAGAAAAAACACGCCGGGCAATGGCCCGATGGTATAAAAATGCCATCGAAAATGCACGCCTGTGCCCTACAGCTCAGGAATACGAAAATACTACACCGGATCTGGAAACCATTGCCTTAGCAGAACCCAACCCCAGGATTTTTATGGAGCATTTAAATGTCTATGACTGCTCCAAGGTATCTGACGGTGCATCCGGTATTGCTATCTTTTCAGAGGAAGGCCTCAAACGCTGTGGTATCGACAAAAAAGACGCCCTTGAAGTGGTGGGTGTCGGGCAGGCTGAATACGATTTAACCTTGCCCCCTAAAGACCCTCTCCGTTTCGAAACTACCGAAGTGGCCGTTAAAAATGCTTTGAATAGGGCTGGTATTGGCATCGATCAGCTTGCAACCGTTGAATGCCATGATTGCTTTACCATTGCTGCTGTGATAGCTGTGGAAGCAATGGGATTTGCCGCCCCGGGCGAAGGTGCTGATTTTATCCTTAAGGGACATACAGACCGAAAGGGTAAAATACCCTTTAATACCACCGGTGGTCTAATCGGATGGGGCCATCCTACCGGGGCTACAGGAGTTCACCAGGCTGTTACCCTTTGGCAGCAATTTACCGATAGGGCAGAAGAAGCACAAATTAATACATCCTCCCAAAAACCCTATGCCCTAAGCGTCAATATGGGTGGGGATGATAAAACTCTTGTCGCGTTGGTGTATAAAAAAAATCACTAAGACAGGTTTTGTCTCTTGTTTCTACTCATTTTCTCCCTTATTTTTCTTTAGGGATTATCAATATCACATCCCCTAATGGCAAGATTATCAGGTATATGTAAAGCGATGTTAATAAACAAACACATTGTTTGTTATGTCACGTCTCTGTTCAATGTTGTTGAAATTTACTTTTTAAATAATTGTTTTATTTTATCCTATATTATTTAAAATAATTATAAATCAAAAGATTATGTCAGATCGGTTGGTTTATCCTAAGCATGTAATAGATGTGAATAGTATTTGTTTTGTAAATATGATTAGGATGGCTTTTGTTTTTTGAATACATTTGCACTGCAAAATGAACAAATACTTGTCATGAACAACTCCCTATTTTTTATTTACTCAATTACCAGGATTCCACCCCGCTGAGAATGGAACAGGACAATTGTGTGCAAAGCCGTTCTCAGACTCTGGGAGCGGCTTTGTGCTTTTAAGCAGCTCATTGATATTGTTACATCATAATTTACCAGGCAATGCTAGAAAACAATCAAAATAATTTTTCTGAACAAGGCGGATTGTATTCCCCCGAAAATGAACACGACAGCTGCGGTATTGGCTTTGTAGCCAGTATACGTGGAAAACAAACTCACGAAATCGTTCAGCGTGGCCTCCAGGTCCTACTTAATATGACCCATCGTGGTGCAGAAAGTTCCGACAATGTGTCGGGCGATGGAGCAGGCATACTGGTTCAGATTCCACATACTTTTTTTCAAACCAAAATAAAGAATCTTCCTCCTGCAGGTGGTTACGGCGTGGGAACCATGTTTTTGCCCTTTGATGAACAGGACCGGCAGGCATGCGAAGACATTTTTTACGATATCGTTAAGAAGGAAAGCCTCGAAGTTATTGCAACCCGCGAAGTACCCGTGGACAGCACTGTGGTGGGCAAGATTGCCCTTACCACACAGCCTTACATGAAGCAGGTGTTTATTAATGGCAATCATGAACAGGAAGACCTGGAAAGAAAGTTGTATGTCATCCGTAAACTGGCTGAAAAGCAGGTCAGGCAATCGGATATCAAACATAGAAATTTCTTTTACCTGCCAAGTCTGTCTACCAAAATCATGGTTTTTAAAGGTATGTTTACACCCAAACAATTGGGTGATTATTACCTGGATTTCCAGGATAAAACATTTGAAAGTGCTATTGCATTGGTGCACTCTCGCTTCAGCACCAATACTTTTCCCACCTGGGACCTTGCCCAGCCTTTTCGTTTTGTGGCACACAATGGCGAAATCAATACCATTAAAGGCAATCGTCTTTGGATGCAGACGCGCGAATCCTTGCTGAAAACCGATGTGTTCGGACAGGATCTTCAAAAAGTCTTCCCCATTATTGAACCGGGCAAAAGTGACTCTGCCTCTCTGGATAATGTGCTTGAATTTCTGGTGCTTACAGGCCGTACCTTACCCCATGCCCTTGCTATGTTAGTGCCGGAATCCTTCAACGATAAGAACCCTATCCCGCAAAGCCTGAAAGACTTTTATGAATACCATTCTACCATTATGGAGCCATGGGATGGTCCGGCTTCCTTATTGTTTTCTGATGGTCGCTATGTGGGGGGTACGCTTGACCGCAACGGACTGCGTCCTTCCCGGTATCTCATCACCAACGACGATTTAATTGTGATGGGTAGTGAAACAGGTGTCCAGTCCTTTCCCGACGATCAGATAAAGGAAAAAGGTCGTCTGCGTCCGGGAAAGATACTCCTGGTCGATACCAAGCTGGGCGTTATAATTTCTGATGAAGAACTCAAAAGCCAGCTCTCGCGAATGAATCCATACGGCAATTGGCTTCGAGAACACCGCCTGGTGCTCGAAGATATTGAAGTGAAGGAGAGGGTTCCCTCTGGTCTGGGACATAATTACACCACCTGGCTTAAAACCTTCGGCTATACCAAAGAAGATATCGAACTGATCATTAAACCCATGGCTATTGAAAGCAAGGAGCCTACCGGTTCTATGGGCAATGATACTCCTCTGGCCGTGCTTTCTGATAAGCCTCAGCGTTTGTTCAACTATTTCAAACAGCAATTTGCCCAGGTTACCAACCCTGCTATAGATCCCATTCGTGAGGGGCTGGTAATGTCTCTGACAAACTACATTGGTTCTGTAAATAAAAACCTGCTCGAAGAGTCTTCTTCCTTATGCAAGCTTATACAGTTTAAAAGCCCGCTCATCAACAATACCGACCTGGGTAAGATAAAAGACCTGCGTTACGCCGACTTTTCAAATGTAATTCTCTCCATGGTCTTTGATCCTAAGGGGGGGCAAACGGCTCTTTCCGATGCCCTGGATAAAATGTGCCAAAAGGCCGAAGAGGCCGCCGATAATCAGATCAATTATATCATCCTTTCCGACAGAAATGTTGACAAGGATCATGCTCCTGTGCCTTCGCTGCTTGCGGTAGCCACCGTGCATCACCATCTAATCAAGGTGAAGAAAAGAATGCAGGTAGGCCTGGTTCTTGAATCGGCCGAACCCAGAGAGGTCATGCATTTTGCTCTCCTGTTGGGATATGGTGCCAGTGTGATTAATCCTTACGGTGCTTTTGGGGTGATCGACGAGCTGGTGCAAAAAGGTGAAATAACCCTGGAATACGAGAAAGCACGCGAAAATTACATCAAAGCCATCGATAATGGCATTCTTAAAGTACTCTCCAAGATGGGCATTTCAACCTTGCGCAGCTACCATGGCGCACAAATTTTTGCTTGTATGGGTATCGATCAGGCTGTGGTTGACAAATACTTTAATGGCACAGCATCAAAAATAGGTGGTATCGGCCTGGCCGAGATTGCTGCCGAAGCAGCTATGCCCCATCACCAGGCCTTTACCAGCCTTCACGAAAATGGTTCTTATCTTCCATCCACCGTAGGGATTTATGCTTACCGCGTCAATGGCGAGCACCATGCCTGGAACCCGCAGTCCATAAGTATTCTGCAATGGGCGACTAAAACCAACAACTATACCAAATACAAGGAATATGCTAACCTGGTGAATGAAGAAAACCGCAGGCCCGTTTTTCTACGTGGCTTTCTTGATTTTAAGAAGCAAACACCGGTAAGCCTCGATGAGGTGGAGCCCATAGAGAGCATCATGAAGCGTTTTGTTACCGGCGCCATGTCCTATGGGTCCATCAGCAAAGAAGCTCATGAAGCCCTCGCTATTGCCATGAACCGTATCGGTGGTCGTAGTAATACCGGTGAAGGCGGTGAAGATCCCGGACGCTTTGAAGTACAGACCGATGGTACCAACCGTCGCAGCTCCATCAAACAGGTGGCATCAGGACGATTTGGGGTCACTACCTCATACCTGGTCAATGCCGATGAAATACAAATCAAAGTAGCCCAGGGTGCAAAACCCGGCGAAGGGGGACAGTTGCCCGGCTTTAAGGTCAATGAGGTAATCGGGACACTCAGAAACTCCACCCCGGGAATCACGCTGATTTCTCCTCCACCCCATCATGATATCTACTCTATCGAAGACCTGGCACAACTGATATATGATCTCAAGTGCACCAATCCTGAAGCAAAAATCAGCGTAAAGCTGGTGGCCGAATATGGCGTAGGTACTATTGCGGCCGGGGTAGCCAAGGCCAAAGCCGATCTTATCACCATCAGTGGGCTGGAAGGGGGCACCGGGGCCAGTCCGGTTTCTTCCATCAAGCATGCAGGACTACCCGTTGAGATGGGTATCTCTGAAGCGCATCAGACCCTGGTAATGAATGATCTGCGTGGCCGGGTAAAACTACAAACCGATGGCCAGCTAAAAACAGGACGCGATGTGGTGCTTATGGGCCTGCTGGGTGCCGAAGAATTTGGTTTTGCCACCGCAGCCCTTATCGTATTAGGCTGCATCATGATGCGAAAATGTCACCTCAACACCTGTCCCGTAGGTGTGGCCACCCAGGATGAATACCTGCGAAAGAAATTTATGGGTAAAGCCGACTACCTCGAAAACTATTTCCGCTTTATCGCCCAGGATGTACGCGAAATACTCGCTGAGATGGGGGTGAAGTCGTTTGATGAAATTGTAGGACGTACTGATTTGCTCCAGGCCCGCAAAGATGTTAAGCATTGGAAAGCCAAAAACGTTGATGTTTCCAAACTAATCTTTTTCCCACCCCAGGGACATGAAAATGCATTGAGTTTTAAAGAACCACAAAAGCACCTTATCGACGATATCCTGGATACCCGGCTCATTGAGTTGTCTTCTAAATCCATCAAGAACGGTGAAAAGGTATGGCTCTCTGAATCCATCAGGAATACCGACAGGGCAGTGGGTGCTATGTTGTCGGGCAAGATTGTAAAACGCTATGGTGCTGCTTCTTTACCTGAAGATACTATAAATGCCCGCTTTTATGGTTCTGCTGGTCAGAGCTTTGGTGCCTTTCTTACCGGTGGCATTACCTTTACCCTCGAAGGCGATTCGAACGACTACCTGGGCAAAGGACTCTCGGGAGGCAGGATCGTTGTGGTTCCGCCCGCGGCAAGCCGTTTTGTTCCCGAAGAAAACATCATCATCGGCAATACCGTGCTATATGGAGCTACTTCGGGTGAGCTGTATGTACGTGGAATGGCTGGCGAGCGATTTGCTGTTCGAAACAGTGGCGTCAATGCCGTGGTGGAAGGCGTTGGTGACCATGGCTGCGAGTATATGACCGGCGGAAGGGTTGTTGTACTGGGGGATACCGGTCGTAATTTTGCCGCCGGTATGAGTGGTGGCATTGCCTATGTGCTCAACAAAAAAGGTACCTTCGAATATTTCTGCAACAAGGGTCTGGTAGAAATTGGACCCCTGGAAAGCAATCAGGACGTAGATGAACTGCAGGCCCTTATTGAAAAACACCTGCTTTATACCCGCAGCCGGCTGGCCGAAGACATTCTGGTCAACTGGAATGATTATGCACGCAAATTCGTAAAGGTCATTCCCCTGGAATACAAAAAGGTGCTGCAGGAAATTAAGCTCGAAGGAATCCGAAAAAAGCTTGAACTTACCGAAGACGCACCCCAGCATCAGTACTAACCTCTTCAAATAAACATACATATGGGAGACCCCAAAGGATTTATAAAGTATGCCCGCAAGGAAAGCGGCAACCGACCCTTACACGAAAGAACTAACGATTTTGGTGAGGTGGAACAAACCCTCAATGACGAGGATCGCAAACTGCAGGCCTCGCGCTGCATGGATTGTGGCATCCCCTTTTGCCAATGGGCTTGCCCGGTAATGAATAACATGCCCGAGTGGCAGGACGCTGTTTACAAGGACAACTGGAAACTCGCCAGCGATATCCTGCAAACCACCAACAACTTTCCCGAATTTACCGGTCGTATTTGCCCTGCACCCTGCGAAATGGGTTGTGTCCTCGCTTTGCACGAACAACCCGTCACCATTCGAGAGAATGAAGCCGCTGTTACCGAAAAAGCCTATGAACTGGGCTATATTCAACCTAACCCTCCCCGGGAAAGAACAGGGAAAAAAGTTGCCGTCATTGGCTCAGGGCCTGCCGGTCTGGCCTGTGCCGATTTGCTTAACAAAGCCGGCCATTCAGTTACTGTATTCGAAAAAGATGATGCTGCAGGTGGATTGCTCAGGTATGGAATCCCTGATTTCAAACTTGCCAAGCAGGTGGTAGACCGCCGTTTAGATGTATTACTGCAGGAAGGCCTGGAAATAAAAACCAATGTTCATGTGGGTCAAGATATACCCGCGCAAGAGTTGCATGCGGCCTTTGATGTCATCTGTCTTGCGGTGGGGGCTATGCAAGCACGCGATCTGCCCATCGAAGGTCGTGATCTGAAAGGTATCCACTTCGCCATGGATTTCCTGAGCCAACAAAATAAGGTGGTCAGAGGCGACTCCATCGATGAAAATGAACGCATCTCTGCCAAAAAAAAGCATGTATTGGTTATTGGTGGTGGCGATACCGGATCCGACTGTGTGGGCACTTCAAACCGGCAACGGGCTGCCAGCATAACCCAGATAGAAATTCTTCCCAAGCCTCCACTTAAAAGAGACGTTTTCAACCCATGGCCCTACTGGGCTAAAGTCTTGAAGACCTCTTCTTCACACGATGAAGGTTGCGAGCGCCTGTGGAACACCCTTACCAAACGTTTTATCGGCGAAAATGGCCATGTAAAACAAGCCGAGCTGGTCGATGTCGAATGGCGAAAAGGCGATACAGGAGGTATGCAAATGTTCGAAATCCCCGGAACCCAACGACTGGTCGATGCCGATCTTGTGTTACTGTCCATGGGATTTGTGCACCCGGTGCATGAGGGACTGCTCAACGATTTGGAACTGGAGTTCTCCGAAAGAGGCAATATTAAGGTCGACAACAAACACCAGGCCTCGCGAGCAAAGATTTTTGCTGCCGGCGACAGCATGGTGGGCGCAAGCCTGGTAGTCACGGCCATCGCTTCGGGGCGAAAAGCCGCACACGCCATCATGGAATACCTGGGCGAAGAGGCAAAGGGAAGTGCCTGAAGATACCAAAGATGGAAAGTCTTAGCCCCATGTTCAAGACATGGAAACATCCGCAGGACTTTCCATCGTCTTGACGGTAGTTGCCTCAACGATCAGTCCACTCTGTAAAGTCATTTTTGGGAGACGAAAATCATTTGATCTTGCACAATGTCAATGAGTTGCGAGCTCCCCCTCCCAGGGGGTTGGGGGCCTTTTGATGTTTAGAGTAGATTCAACGATTCAACAGCATCCTTCCAGCTTCCAGCTTCCAGCTCGTCACCCATAAATAATTCCTCCCAACCCTCCATTGATGTCGTAATATTTTATATATTGCAGCCCCGTTTTTGTATCATTGAGCGGGCGTTGCCTATATATGTATCATGATCATTTAAATGTAAATTTTCTGCCTTCGAATGGATAGCGTTAATCCCCTTCTTAAAACAACTCCTGCTGTTGAACATCTGCAACTAAACCTCCCCGGGTATGCTCTTCATTATTTCGCTTCAGGAACACCTGGCAATGAACTGATCATTTTTCTTCATGCTGCTTTTACGGATCACTGCTGTTTTGATGGCCAGATTACCTTTTTCTCTTCGCTCTATAGGGTAATAACCCTGGATATGCCCGGACACGGACTCTCTCAAACCGGCTCGTCGCTTGATACCATCAACAACACCATTTACCACATTAAGACGATTATGGAATTGGAGGGATATGAAAAGGTACATTTGGTAGGGCTTTCTGTTGGTGCTTTGATCGCGCAACATTTTGGCGTTCATTTCCCCAACAGGGTACAATCCATGACCATATTGGGGGGATATAGCATATATGCTCATAGCAAAGAACTTAATCGTGCCCGTCGCAAGGAAAACTTCAAATGGATTTTCAAGGTTCTTTTCTCCATGAATTCTTTCCGAAGATACGTAGCCAGGGTGAGCGCCTTCAACAGCACTCAGCAGGAGAAAATTTACCGGATGACCCAATCCTTTACCCGCAGGTCTTTCATGGTGATGTCGGGGCTGGGCAAAGCCTTGCAGCCGGGCGACTCTATCCATAGGACTTATCCCTTGTTGTTGATTACAGGAGATAAAGATCTGGAGTTGTCGCAAACGATCAACAAGAAATGGCATCAGTCGGAACCGCAGAGTCAATTTGTAACCATTAAAGATGCCGGACATTGCGCCAACATGGATAATCCTTATGAATTTAATGCCCTGCTGATGGAGTTTTTATCTGCTGTGAATAAATAGTACCGGATTAAATCCTTTCTCAAAACCTAACGGCCTGACCATTTAGGATGCGGTGAGAAGACTGTTACCTTATATCAAATCAAACTTGTAACACGATGGAAGACAAAAGTGTGTTTATGGAGAAATCCATTATTCCCTCACAAGAAGAATTGGAGGAAAGGCTCAAATCAACCTATGATTTGTGGAAGAGTCTTAAAGACTATGTTATGGGAAAATATCCTATGGGTGAAGCCCAATGGACTTATCCGGGCCAAAATTATGGCTGGAGTTACCGCATCAACGACAAAAAAAGGGCTATACTCTATTTTCTGCCCCGCAACAGGTATTTTAGGGTAGCCTTTGTTTTTGGTCAGAAAGCTGCCGATGCTGTATTGGAAAGTGATGTCTCACCCACCATTAAGCAGGATTTGATGCAGGCAAAACAGTATACCGAAGGCAGGGGAATCCGTATCGATGTTAACGGTCATACGGACTTGAAGGATATCCATACACTTATTGATATCAAACTACAGCATTAAACCATCCTTCGGCTGCGCTCAGGAACCATCCTTCGGCTGCGCTCAGGAACCATCCTTCGGCTGCGCTCAGGAACCATCCTTCGACTTCGCTCAGGAACCATCCTTCGACTTCGCTCAGGAACCATCCTTCGACTTCGCTCAGGAACCATCCTTCGAAGAAAGGTGGTTGAGCGGAGCCGAAACCACCCCCATAAGGCCCTATCCCCCCAAAAAAATAAAAAGTAAGCAGAATAATTGCCTCTAAATAAAAATAATAGCATATTTTTGATGAATAATCATGTGATTATGGCATTTTGACTGCTAATTTATTACTACTGCTTTTTACCTGAAAAGTTAAATATATTCCATCAGCGAAAGGGTTGACTCCGGAGAAAGGCCGGAAATTCAATCTCCCTGATTGAGAATCGAATCATTTACCCGAATAATAACCTAAACCGTAAAAACATGGAACAATTGAGTCTTATCTCTGAAGTAATTATTTCAGCCGTCTTAATGCTGATAATAATAGTCCTGGGGGTTATGATGCACAAATCAGGCAAACCCTATAAAACAAGTATCTCGTTAATACACAAAATCGCCAGTGTGTTGTTGGTTGTTTTCCTGGTGTTTGTTTTTTTGGGAAATCAACGTGAGCTGGAAGTCAACCTGTTTCTTTTGGTGTTGTTGGTGATGGCATTTGTCTCTACGGTAGCGCTTTTTATTTCGGGAGCATTTTTAAGTACCAAAGAAACCAGTCCAACCATGGTGTGGCTGCATCGCATTGGTTCTGTGGGCCTGGTCATTAGCCTGCTGCTTGCTTTTTATTTTATCATGGCCACCTGAGTACTGTCCTAATGGGTATAGTAGGTTAGGTAAGAACTTCTTTAAACTTTAGCGAGATGAAAGCAAAACCTGGGAAAGAGATACGTGATGCCCTGCATAAAAATCCTGAAAATTGGAAAGGTATTTTCTACTTTAACCGTAAAGACCCAAGATGGGTTGTTCCAAAGTTTTATTCTCAACTGGGCTGGACTCTAAATTTCGCAAGTCCATACAGTTATCTTTTGATATTGATAATTGTTTTGATCCTTTTTGCAGCGCAATACTTTATGTGAAAGAAATTCTTTGGCTATTCTTATCAATAAGCGAAAAAGATATAAACCTTTAATATCTAATCTGATGAAAGATAATAACAATATGAATCACAGGGAAGAAGGGATGGGGCAATATACAAAATACGCATTGATGCTGACAGGATCTTTTATAGCAATGTATGTTGCCATGTACTTAAACACCTACCAAATCGACCACGTGGCTTTCAGTCTTACCCGTTTTTACATGACTTGTCTGGGGATTAGTGCCATGGCTGTTATAATGTTGCTGTTTATGCTCAATATGTACAAAAATAAAAAGAAAAATATTGCCATCCTTCTGGGCAGTGCAATACTATTTATAGGTGCTTTGACCCTGGTAAGAACACAAACCCCCATAGGAGATGTTCTGTATATGAAGGCGATGATTCCACACCATTCTATAGCTATTCTCACCAGTAAAAGGGCAGCTATTAAAGACCCTGAAGTAAGGAAACTGGCCGATGAAATTATTAAGGCCCAGGAAGAAGAAATAGCTGAAATGCAAGCTTTTATTAAGAGATTACAGGAAGAAGACTAATGCAATTTTAAAAGTTTAGTTTAGGTGAAGGATAGGTAAGGCTGACCTGACTGGACGTTGTAATAAAGAGACGCACCCGAAAAAGGCGCGTCTCCAAAAGGAATACCCAATCTAAGCCTCAATCTCAACCTTAACCTCAACCTCAACCTCAACCTCACCCTCAGTCTTTTTCAGGATAGCGAACGACCCACTGTCGCCCATCTTCTCCTGAAGCTTAAAATATTTATTACCACGATGTCAAAGAACATTCAGCCTGCTATTTTATAATACCCCAACCAGGCATGGAGCTTCCCATATGAAAAGGACAACACGTTCTTGCCCCTATACTCCGGTAAAATTGAGCCAATCATTATGCTCAGAGATTTTTACACATGAGAGTGATGAAAACAATATAAACAAGATGAACAAAGAGCGATGTCTGTATTATTTTTGATGGCATCAATTGATACAGATTGCTCTTCAAAAGGCAATAAACATTCCATCTCCATCCATTTCCGCTCTTTTCCGGTCATAATGGCAGTGTGGCATGACACCTCACCTCTCTTTATCACAAATTTCCTTTCTTTTCCGTTGGGGAAGATTATTATCTGCCATCTGAAGCCCGGAAGTTAGGTTTGGTTGTCTTCAGAGAAGGGTGCAGGGGTCAGTTTAGGCGGTAGTTTGCTACGGAAAATACCTGCAAAGGGGGCAATATTATTCGGAATAAAACGTGCTGTTTTTCTAAAAAGGGGGTCAATATCTGTCAGAATGGCAGGTATTTTTTGAGCTTCCAGCTGTTATGCCGTCATACCCCCATCAATCGGGTTAAGGGTTCCGGTAATAAAACGGCTTTCATCGCTGGCCAGGAATACAGCCAGAGCGGCAATCTCCTCGTTTTGTGCGTATCGACCCATTGGGATGCTTTTTTCAAAACTCTCCTTGGCAGCTTTTGCTTCCCCCGGGGCAAAGCCCTCCTCCAGCGATCGCATCATCCTGTTGTCAACGGGCGATGGATTGATGGTGTTTACCCTGATTTTCATGGGGGCTCCCTCAAGAGCCGCCGAGCGCATCATGCCTGTTAAAGCGTGTTTACTCGTTACATAGGGCAGCACATTTGCTGTGCCTGCCAGCCCGGCTACTGATGAGGTAATGATAACAGAACCACCCTTTTCCTTCATCAAAGGGAATATATGTCGCAATCCATAATAGGCACCATTGATGTTCACATCAATAACTTTATGATATATCTCCAGTGGATATTCATCCAATGGTTTTACCTCTCCTTCAAGTCCTGCATTGTTGAAAAACACATCCACCTGCCCGAAGAGCTCTCTGGCCTTATTGGCATAGGCCTTTACCTGTTTTTCATCCGTAGCATCGGCTGCTATGTAATACAAATCCGATGCGTTTAACTCTTCGGATACCTGCTTCAGCGCTTCTTCGTCCAGGTCGGTAATCAATACTTTTGCCCCTTCCTCAAGCATCATTTTGGCGGTGGCTTTACCTATTCCACCTGCGCCTCCTGTTATTACTACTGCTTTGTTTTCAAGTCGTTTCATACATTTGTGTTTTTTAGGGTTAAAATATCTCCATACTAAAAGAACAACGAACCTTCAATTAAGTTGAGTTAAACCATAAGCTTTAAGGTGGTTTCGGCTCCGCTCAACCACCCTTTGGCCAATGAGCAGAGTCACCTTTGTAAGCCGCTAATCAGTGGATAATACCCGGTAATTTACCGGCAAAAATATATCACCGTAACAAAAAAAAACAACAACTTATGATTACAACAAAAAGGTTAGGAATGGTCACACTGGCTTCATTGCTTCTGATCGTGCCTTTTATGAACAGTTGCAAGGACGAAAACATCGAAGAGATCGGTGTTTGCCCACTTGTAGTATCCACAAGTCCGGAAAATCTGCAGATCAACGTGCCGACAGACCAGATTATTACAGCCACTTTTAATGTGGAAATGAATCCTCAGACTTTTTCACAGGCTTCTTTTACCGTCGAGGCCGTAGCAGAAAAAGCATTGAAACAGGAAAAAAGTACTGCATCTACACAAGCGGTAAACATCATTGCAGGAACGGTAACCTTCTCAGGGGTAACGGCCACGTTTACTCCTACAAGCCCTCTGCAAGAGAGCACCACCTATACCTGTACCATTGAAGAAGCTGTTATGGATCAGATAGGGAATGCCTTGCAAACCAACCATGTGTGGAGCTTTGCAACAGGTGCAGTTATTGTTCCTGTGGTAAGCTCTGCCGATCCTGTCGATTTAACCGCAGGTGTGAATATTTATAAGGTGGTAAGCGCCAATTTCAGCATGGAAATGGATCCTCTTACCATTACATCATCTACATTTACCCTGATGGATGGTGCTACTCCTGTTGATGGTGAAGTGAGCTATGCTGGCACCACGGCAAAATTTACGCCTTCAAGCGCGCTTTCATTGGATAAAACCTATACAGCGACTATTACGGCTGATGCTGCAAACCTTGAAGGTACACCCCTTGCCCAGGCTTATGCATGGACTTTTGCTACAGCAAAGCTTTCCCCAACGGTTACCTCAACGATTCCCCAGCACATGGCTACTTTTGTAAATCTTGATCAGGTTATAAGTGCCAACTTCAGCATGGAGATGGATCCTTTAACTTTGACTGCATCATCGTTTACATTATATACCGGTGCAACACAAATTCAGGGAACAATTGATTATGCAGGTACAACCGCCACATTTACGCCCAACAGCGATCTTGAGGCCGATAAAACCTATACCGCTACCATTACAACAGAGGCTGAAAATCTTGCAGGCACTGCATTGGCTTATGACTTTGTGTGGTCATTCTCCACCGGGGAATTTGATGTTGCTATAGGTCCGGGTATAATTGACCTTGGAAGTAGTGATGACTTTGCAATACTTTCAAAAACGGGTATTTCAACCACTGGTAATACGCTGGTTACCGGCCATATTGGAGTTAGCCCAATCGACCAAACGGCCATTACCGGATTTTCGGAAACCATGGATGCTTCGGGTACTTTCTCAACATCTATTTATGTTGTAGGCCGTATTTATGCAAGCGATTACCTGGATCCTACCCCTGATTATGTTTCAACAGCTGTTAGCGATCAGGAAACGGCATTTACTACCGCAATGGGCCTAACAACCAACGTAATTGTCGATTTAGGTGCCGGCGATATCAGTGGAATGACACTTGCTCCTGCCCTTTACAAATGGGGAACAGGTCTGCTGATTACCAATGAGGGTGTTACTCTTTCTGGTGGACCAAACGATACCTGGGTATTCCAGATCTCCGATGATTTCACCATACAGAACGACGCCAAAATTACCTTGACGGGTGGAGCACAGGCAGGTAATATTTTCTGGATTACTTCAACCCAGGCTCTTCTTGGCTCCAATGTACATTTCAGTGGAAATATACTGGCTCAAACGCTGATATCCATAACCGATGGTACTACTGTTTTTGGCCGATTGTTGTCGCAATCAGGCGTCACCCTTGATGCCAGTACGGTAACCAAGCCTTGATTTACATCAGAGAATCCCCCTTATATTACATAAGGGGTGATTTTCTGACCTTTATTCAATATTAATCAGATGTTAATGTTATAAAAAAAATGATACAGAAAATATATTCTAAGATTTCACGCCAGGGGTTTCGCCCGTTTAAACGGGTTGTAAAAGGGATGGTATTAAGTGCTTTGTTTATGGCTGCAGTTCATGCGCCACTTCAGGCTCAGGATGCAACCACCCAGGATACCTATACCAGGCCTTCGCTTTGGTTTGGTGTTGCCGCCGGTGCTAACCTTAACTTTTATCGTGGTACTACCCAGAATCTGAATGCGGATCTTTTCGTTCCTAAAGCATTTTTGCATGGAAGCGGCCTGGGTTTATACCTTGCACCGCTCATTGAGTATTATCGTCCCAATACCCTGTTTGGATTTATGTTTCAGGCAGGATATGATGGACGCAGCGGTTCGTTCGATCAGGTAACTACTCCCTGTAATTGCCCCGCCGACTTATATGCCAACTTGTCGTATATTACCCTTGAGCCCAGCTTACGCTTAGCCCCCTTTAAGTCTGACTTCTACTTGTATGCCGGACCGCGTATGGCTTTTAATCTAAACAAATCATTCACGTATAAACTTGGTATTAATCCTCTTTATCCTGATCAGGCCCCAGCGGATGATGTAACAGCCGATTTCAGTGAAGTAGAAAGCATGCTTCTTTCTATGCAGGTAGGTGCCGGTTACGACATCTATCTTTCTTCGCAGGATAAGAAAACCCAGTGGGTGGTGTCGCCCTTCGTCTCCTTTCAACCTTATTTTGGGCAAAATCCCCGTTCGGTTGAAACATGGACATTGTCTACCCTGAGGGTAGGTGCTGCCATTAAGTTTGGCCGTGGCAAAAAAACAGTACTACCTGTTGAAGCTGCTACCGAAAGGCCATTGCCAGTGGTGGTTGCTGAACCTGAGGTAGAGTTTAGCGTCTTTTCGCCAGCCAACCTCCCGTTGGAACGTAGGGTAAGTGAAATTATTCCCGTTCTTAACTATGTTTTCTTCGATGTAAACTCAAATGAAATACCTACCCGTTACGTTTTACTTAATAAGCAACAGGTTAAGGAAGGACATATGGAGGAGCTTACGCCTCAGTCGACTTCAGATCGTTTGGTGGGTGAGATGGATGTTTATTACAATGTTCTAAATATCCTGGGTGACCGTATGATTCGCTTTCCCTCAACCAGAATCACCCTAAAAGGCTCTACTTTAACCGGTGCCAAAGATGGTAAGGAGATGGCCGAATCGGTTAAACACTATTTGGTGTCTGTATTTGGTATTGCTCCTGCGAGAATTACTACCGAAGGCGCTGTAGATCCTACCGTTTCATCAGAGTTTATGAGTGGAACCCATGAACTTGCGCTGCTTCGCCAGGAGGATAACAGGGTTTCTATTACAAGCACATCGCCCGAGATTCATAGGGTGTTTCGTGCCGAACCTGTTGAAGTGCTGCAGGTTGCTCCCACCGATAGCTATGTGACTTTTAATGTAGAAGGTGCCGACAAGGCTTTTAAAACATGGTCTTTAGATATTACCGACGACAAGGGAATGGTAAAGAATTTTGGTCCCTTTACCGGCGAAAGCCAAAGTATCCCCGGAAAATCTATTCTGGGTACAACACCCCAGGGCAACTTTAAGGTTACCCTGATTGGTGAAACCAAAAGTGGAAAGACGGTGAAAAAAGATGCTTCCTTTGCCATGAAACTCTGGGCTCTCTCAGAACTCAAACCCGGTCTACGGTATAGTGTAATTTATGGATTCGATCAAAGTACACTTAGCCCAACCTATGTAAAGTATCTAACCGATGTTGTAACACCTGAAATTTCTGAAGGTGCGCAGGTTAATCTTTCAGGGTATACCGATGTGATTGGTGATGCCGATAACAATAAGACCCTCTCATTGGCCAGGGCTAATGATGTCAAAGGTATTTTGGAAAAAGCATTGGCTAATGCAGAAAGAACAGATGTCACCTTTGTATCCAAAGGCCTAGGGGAAAACACCAAGGTGTCGCAATTCAAGAACAAGTTTCCTGAGGAACGTTTTTATAACCGTTGTGTAATCATTGAAGTTATTCCTGCCAAGGAATAGCATTTGTAAGAAGAATCTTATATAAAAGGGAGGTTGCATAGGCGACCTCCCTTTTCGCGTTTTGCGTGGTTCAAGACATGGAAAGTCTTCCCTTTCTTTTTCTTCCAGCCTCCAGCTTCGAGCTTCCAGCATTTATTATATATGAGTTTTTAGTTTTCACCCATCACTCAGCAAAAACCCCTTCAGCGCCTCATAATCGTTATCCAGCGAGATAAACTGTTCGAGCTTTTCACTTACATATTGTAACTGCTGGGGTAAGGAGTCGAATTTCTCCATGTATATCTTCAAGGTTTCAGGGAATTTGGCCGGATGGGCCGTTTCCAGTATCACCATGTTGGCAGCCGATTGCGTTGCTTTCAGGTAGGTCTCAGCCCCCCTATATGCCACGGCACCATGGGGATCCATCAGGTAATTTTTAGCCTCAAGTATCCTGTGTATGGTTTCCCTGGTTTGCTCGTCGGAAAAGGAACAGGCAAAGATAGTCCGGCAGAATTCCTCATGCCGTCCGTCAAACAGATCCATCATCCTCGAAAAGTTGCTTGGATTTCCCACGTCCATGGCATTGCTGATGGTTTGCACCGAGGGGCGGGGTGTGAAGTTGGCTGTTTCACAATACTGGGGTACTACATCGTTGCGGTTGGTGGCCGCTACGAAACGTTCCACTTCGAGTCCCATGGCCGAAGCCAGCAGACCTGCCGTAAGGTTGCCGAAATTGCCGCTGGGAACGCTGAAGGCCACCGGACGATCGTGCTCCCTGAGCCTGGATGCAGCATAGAAATAATAAAAGCTTTGAGGAATCAGGCGGGCAATGTTGATGCTGTTGGCCGAGGTAATCAGGAACGCCTCATTGAGCTGGGTGTCGCCCAGCACCTGTTTGGCCATTTTCTGGCAATCATCGAAGGTGCCGTCAATTTCTATGGGCGTGATGTTGTGTCCCCAGGTGGTAATCTGCTTTTGCTGCAAGGGGCTGATCTTTCCTTTTGGAAACAATACATACACATCGATGCCGGGAACATCGAAAAAACCCGCTGCCACTGCACTGCCGGTATCGCCCGAGGTAGCCACCACCACCTTCAGCTTTCGCTTTTCATCCCTGAGCAGATAAGCCATCAGCCTCGACATAAACCGTGCACCCACATCTTTAAACGCCATGGTAGGACCATGAAAAAGCTCCAGGACAAAAAGATTGTCTTCCAGCTGTACCAGGGGGATGTCGAAGTTCATGGTGTCATCCACCAGGTCTTTCAGCACATCGGAAGGTAACTCGTCTTTCAGAAAGGCCGAAGCCACCTCGTAGGCTATTTCCCTGAGCGTCATCTGGGAATAATTGTCAAAGAAGTTTGCCCCCAACTGCGGGATATGCAGTGGCATATACAACCCGCCATCATCGGCAAGGCCTTTCAATACCGCGTAGGGCAGGGCAACTAATCGGGTTTTGTGGTTGGTGGTGTGGAGTAGCATTTTTTTAATTGTTGAGTTGTTCATTTGTTTGAGAAGACTTTCCATCGTCCGGAGGACATGGAAACGTCTGGGTTGTTTATTGTTTCTTGTTCATTGTTTCTTGTTATCGGTGTGTCATCTGCGCTCAGAAAGAAGAAACGGGGAATGGCATGTCCTACGAAAAGTCTTCTGGTCTCTTCCTTCCAGCTTCGATCTCTTTGATCAACGATTCAACGATGAGCCCCCTCTGTAAAGCCATTTTTTGGGAATTAAAAGAGGTAAAAGCATTCCGTCTTGCACAATATCTATTAGTTGCGAACTCCCCCTTCCAGGGGGCCGGGGGTCTTGTACTTTTCGGAGTGGACTCAACGATTAAACCCTAAACCCCCTAAACCACCCGCGCTCCCACCTCATTAATCCCCGACACATACTGGTTGGAATCGATTCCATCTTTTTTCAGGTGTGCGGCCAGCCGGGCGACGACCTTTGTGGCGGTGGCCTCGTCCTGGCACAGCGTAAAGACCGATGGGCCGGAGCCGGAGATGCCAAATCCCAGGGCGTTGTTTTGCATGGCAATATCGCGCATCTGGTAGAAATGGGGGATAAGCATGGCCCGGATGGGTTCAATGATATAATCTTCCATGCTGCGCGCAATCAGGCCGATGTCTTTGGTGCAGAACCCGGCCACCAGGCCCGCTACATTGCCCCATTGCTTGATGGCATCGGCAATAGGTACCGTCGACTTTAGAATCTTCCGGGCTTCGCTGGTGGGGATTTCTACATGAGGGTATAGGATTCCCACCCGCAACGTTTCGGGGTAGGGCAGGCGGATCACATCCAGAGGGTCGTAGCTGCGGATCAAAACCAGTCCACCCAACAGCGAAGGGGCCACATTATCGGCATGGGCGTTTCCACAGGCCAGGCGTTCGCCTTCCATGGCCAATGGCAAGAGCTGCTCGCGGGAGTAGGGGCGGCCCATCAGCTCGTTGATGGCCACCAGTCCGGCCACCGAACTGGCAGAGCTGGAGCCTAATCCGCTGCCAAAGGGCATTTGCTTATACAACTCCACACTGACCCCCTGGGTGATGTTTCGCTTCTGAAGGTAGTATTTCACCACCGCCGTGACGATGTTCTGGTCCGGATCTCTAGGCAGGCGTCCCTCGTCGCCTTCAATGTGGTCGAGGGTAACCTCTGCGCTATCGTTCAGATGCATGATTACCTTGTCGCCGGGACGTTCCAGGGCAAATCCCAGTACATCATATCCACAGCTTACATTGGCCACAGTAGCCGGAGCAAATACACTTATTGATCGCATGGTCTTCTCTCTTTTTTATAAATTGATTCATGGTTTTTATTATTCTTATTGTGCTGCCACCCTCACCAGGTCGGCCAGTACACCTGCCGCAGTAACTTCGGCGCCTGCCCCCGGTCCTTTGATGACCATGGGGTTGTAAAGGTATCTGTTGGTGGTGAGGGAGATGATGTTATCACTGCCCGTAAGGTTGTAAAAGGGATGCACCGGATCGAGCATCAGCAGCTTTATGTTGGCTTTCCCATCCTCAAGGGTTCCCACAAAGTGCAGGGCTTTGTTTTCTTTCTCTGCCTGTAGCTTCCAGACTCTGAAGTGCTCTTCCGAAGCTTTCAGCTCGTCATAAAACTTTTCTACCGACTCCGCCTTTAATAATTTTTCGGGCAGAATGGGCTGCAGGCTTATCTGGTCAATCTCCAGTTCTATGCCGGTCTCGCGCGCCAGGATAAGCATCTTACGGGCAAAGTCGAGCCCACTGAGGTCATCGCGGGGATCGGGTTCTGTGAATCCTTTCTCCTGAGCTTCCCTGACCACCTCTTCAAGGGTGCGATCGCCTTTATAGTTGTTGAAGATAAAGGAAATAGTACCCGATAGGATCGCCTCTATCTTTATGATGCGATCGCCGCTTATCAGCAGGTCGTGTATGGTCTTTATGATGGGCAGGCCGGCACCGACTGCTGTTTCGTACCAATAGTCCACACCATACTGCCTTGCTTTTTCCTTGCTGGTGTGATAGTGCTGATAACTGCCCGACACACCGATTTTATTGCAGGCAACCACCGAGAAGCTTTCTTCAAACAAGCCCGTATAAAGGTTGGCTACATTGGGACTGCCGGTATTGTCGATAAAAACCGAGTTGGGCAGATTCAGGCTGATGGCCTGTTGGATAAATTGCTCCACCCGGCCCTGCTGACCTTCCTGCTCAAATCTCTTTCGCCATTGTACCGGTGAGATGCCCTCGCCATCGATGAACATGCGTTTGCTGTTGCAGATGCCCGCGAGGTTGATCTTTACCTGCCGTTGCTCTTCGAGGTATTGCTGGTGGCTTTCTATTTGTCTGAGCAGGGTGCTTCCGATGTTGCCCAGTCCGCAGCAAAAAACATTGAGGGTTTTTACCGGCGAAAGGAACATGGCGTCGTGCACCGAGTTCATGGCCTTGGAGAGGTCCTGCCGGTCGATAACGGTCGAAATATTCAGCTCCGATGACCCCTGCGCTATGGCCACCACGTTTACCCCGCTGCGTCCCAGGGCGCTGAAGAACTTGCCCGACAAACCTTTGGTGTGGCGCATGTTCTCACCCACTACCGCAATGATGCTGTAGTTGTTTTCGATCAGGGGAGGCATGACCTTTTTCAGTGCCAGCTCCTGTTCAAACTCTTCCCTGATAGAAATACCCGCCAGTTCCATGTCGGCAGGATTTACCGCCAGGGTGATGCTGTGCTCCGAGCTGGCCTGGGTAATCAGTATGACATTCACCCCGGCATCGGCAAGGGTCTTGAACAGACGTCCGCTGAAGCCTTTCTGTCCAACCATGCCACTTCCCTGCAGGGTGATGAGGCTGATGGCCGGAATAAACGATATCCCTTTGATCAATGATCCATTCGAAGTGTAATCAGGACCTATAATGGTTCCTTCGAAATCCTTATTGAAGGTATTCTTGATCAGGATGGGTATTTTCTTTGCCTGCGCCGGTATCATGGTGGGCGGATGGATGACCTTGGCACCAAAATACGACAATTCAATGGCCTCATAATAGGAGAGCTGCCGGATAGAGAAGGCCTTCTTTACCAGCCTGGGGTCGGCGGTCATGATGCCATCCACGTCGGTCCAGATTTGAATCTGTGATACCTCCATAGCGGCACCCACGATGGCTGCCGTGTAATCTGATCCTCCACGCCCCAGGGTAGTGGTTTCACCTTTTTCGTTCGAAGCAATGAATCCGGTAAACACATGGATGACCAGCGGATTACGGTTTACAAAATCCCTGATCTGTTGGTTGGTGACGGCCTCATCGATGGTAGCCTTGCCATACTGGCTGTTGGTGCGGATGAGCATGCGTGTATCGGCAAAAATGGCCGGACCGGTGTGCTGATCAATGAAATGGGCTATCATCGAGCAGGAGAGCAGCTCGCCATACGATAATACCTTGTCTCTGATGCGGTTGG
>JBEPXC010000001.1:0-71262 GCA_041642035.1 Sphingobacteriia bacterium | reverse complement strand
ACCGGTGATACAACCTCTTTTGTAATTTCCTTCACCAACACCTCTCATAAACCCCTTGATGTTGACATCACCATGAATTCTTCCAAAGGGTTTTCCCGCTTCAATTCCACCCGGAGCATTTTGCTGGAGCCGGGTATGACGCAAGATTTGAGCCTGAAAGGACATTATAAAAGGATAGAAGAAAAAGATTCTATTCAAATTAGTATAGTAACCTATTATACCTTCAACGATAAATCCGGGCACTTGTATTCATGGAAATACAAGCTAAAACCAATTGAAGAATACCCTGTTGTAAAGACCTGGATAAATGTTGATGGCAGACCCTACGAATGGAAAGATCTGCTCATTTACACTTTTGGAAAGAAGGATCAGGTGCGCTTTGGGATAACCTATTCCGATTATTTCGTATTTGTGGGCGTTGATGTTCGGGCCGATAGTGTTCAGGCTGTATCGCATAAACTTCCCTGGCGACAGGATGGTATTGAGATACGGCTCGACGCAAGAGAAGATCCAGCGCGTTCTGCCAGCATGAGTACCGTTGCTTTTTTCGATCATTTATTGCTGGCCATGAGTCCGTCAGAAACCGGTAAGCCGACCTCTTTTTATTTGCCTGCCCTGGCCTCATATGCTTATGATAAATCATTTTTCGAAAGAGAATTGAAGTATGCCAGCAGGCTTACCGATACGGGTTACTTTACAGAAATAGCCATACCGGTAGCTTACCTTAACGATTTGCAGGGGGGTGAGTGGAAGAAACTACGTCTCAACGTGGCGGTGCATAAGCAAAACTCCCCATCCGAAAAGCAAAACTCATGGCAGCCGGCATGGGGTTCAGAAGATGATTTTGTGGGCTCGGGTTCCTTTATGAAACAATGAGGTTATTTTCAGGTCATGGTAACGTCCGCATGACTTTCCATTCCCGAAAAAATGTCGGGACAGGCTGTCTTGAAAGCAGTACCCCTTAAAATTTGTTGAACGCTAACAACTATTAAAGAGAGCCAGCTAACCCAGACGTTTCCATGTCCTTTGGACGATGGAAAGTCTTAGCGGACGCATAAACTATCTCCCGGTATTGCTCACAAAGGCAACCTTTCTACCATCGGGCGACCAGGAGGGCACGTTGATGGTGCCCTGTCCGCCATACAAATGGGCTAATACACGGGGTTGCAGGCTGTCGGTATCCATGATGCGAAGCATTACTTGCTTGTAGTAGGGATGATCTCCGGCCGCTACATCGGGCAGGTAGGAGAGAAAGACAATCTTGCTGCCATCGGGCGATTGGTGCGGAAACCAGTTCTGGTACTCATCGTTGGTGATCTGCGTTTGCTCACTGCCATCGGCTTTCATCCGCCATATCTCCATGCTGCCACTGCGCACACTGTTGAACCAGATGTATTCCCCATCGGCTGAATATTCAGAACCATCATCGAGACCGGGACTGTTGGTGAGCTGTGTTTCTTCTCCTCCTTCCACGGGTATGCGATAAATATCCCACTGATCGTTGCGGTGAGCGGTGTAAATCAGGTATTTTCCATCAGGCGACCAGCCATGCCAGTAGGATGGGCCCTTTTCGGTGACCCTGCGGGGTGTGCCCCCCTCAATGGGAAGGGTGAAAATGATGGAGTTTTGTCCGGCAGGCAGATCACTCACATGATGGCTGATTACCAGTTGTGTGCCATCGGGCGAAATGCCATGATCGTTGTTGTTGGACGTGGCAAAATCCGTATCGATGGGTTGGATATCGTTCCCATCAGCCTGAAGCCGGTAAAGTATGCCTTTCCCGTTCAACACCAGGAAGCTGCCATCGCGCGACCAGTTAGGGGCTTCCAGGTTATCGGGGGTCTCGTAGATGATTTTACGCAGTCCTGTTTCTACATCTACTGTTTCAACTCTTGAGCCCAGGAAATCCTGGTAGGGTTTAAAATCAGCCCTTGCAGGAATGGTCAGACGGGTATTTGAAAATACAGCCGACTCTACAACATCGGGGTTGTGTGAGCAAACAAATAGGCCAACATAATATTCGCCACTGCCAAAATCTATTTCTCCGGTCTTTTGCAAGGGTTCTCCCTCTTTTGCTGCCGACATAACCACTGAGTCTCCTGTGCGTTCCAGTTGCATGATGGGGGTAAACCCTCCTTCATGGATTGTCTCTTGGGTATCAGCACCTTCCTGCAGCCGATACTGCATGGCAACCAGCCCGTCGCCATGATAGGCAGCACTGATATAAGGTGAGGAGGGGGTCAGGTCTTTACGGATGATCAGCCCTGCTTTGCGATGCGGATCAACTCCATCTCCTATGAATTCAAGCCTGTTGTACAAAATGAAATCACCTTCCACTTTGGTCCAGATAAGATGAAACTCATCGTTATCCATCCACATATTGGTTCCGCTGCCCGAGAGGGTGTATTGCCCGGATATGGAGTCCCAGCTGGCTTCACCCTTATGCTTTACTGCTCCAATATCGGTAGATTGATCAAAAATTCCATAGCTGGTATCTTTCTGCATAGCACAATAAGTTAAGGTGAAGACAAATGTTAACAGAAGCACTCCGGCATAAGGTTTTATCATGGTTATAGATTTTTGGGTTATCATTTTCTCATCACCAAACTTAAGTATAATATTGATACCTATCTTTGCAGAAGAAAATAAAGGTTGAAAAAGTTGATCGGCATCAAAAAAAGGTGCTTTTGAAAGGTATAGGTGAGTTTTTTAAATCAATAAGTTGTTACCCTATTATGAGCGATGAGGATATTAAGAAAAAGATAACCGTTACAGGATTGCGCAGATTATTCAGGCTTTACCACTACATACGACCCTATCGGTGGGAGTATGCACTGGGTTTACTGTTTTTGCTGGGATCGAGTACTGCCAGCCTGATTTTTCCGAAGTTATTGGGCGACCTGGTGGATTATGGCAATCAAGGCATATTGGGTGAGCAAATCAATCGTATTGCCCTGATCCTTATCGCGGTGCTGGTAGGGCAGTCGGTATTTTCCTATTTCAGGATATTCCTTTTTGTACGCGTAGCCGAGAAAACGCTGGCCGATTTACGTCAAAGTACCTTTAACCACCTGATCCGTCTGCCCATGAAGTTTTTTCAGCAAAGGAGGGTAGGGGAGTTGAACAGCAGAATATCATCAGACATCACCCTTTTGCAGGACGCACTGACCACCACTCTGGCGGAATTCATCAGACAAATCATCATTATTATTGGCGGGGTAAGCCTAATGATGGTAACATCCTACAAGCTTACCCTGTTTATGCTGGCGGTATTGCCGGTTATCGTGATTTTGGTGGGATTCTTCGGACGGTATATCCGTAATCTGAGCAAACTGGCGCAGGCACAGGTAGCCGATTCTAACACCATAGTCGAAGAAACCCTGCAGGGCATACAGAGTGTAAAGGCATTTACCAATGAATATTTCGAGATGGCTCGTTATCGTCTGAAAACAAAGGATATTGCCCAGACCGGCATTAAAAACGGTAAACTACGGGGTGCCTTTTCTTCCTTCATCATTATAGGACTCTTCGGTACCATGGTAGCTGTAATATGGAGAGGCTCCACCCTGCTGGCCAGCGGTGAAATTGCCACAGGTGAGCTGTTCTCTTTTCTGATTTATACCGTTTTTATTGGTGGAACCATAGGAGGCATGGCCGATGTGTTTGCCAGGGTACAGAAATTTATTGGTGCAACAGAGGATTTGCTCGAAATTTTCAATGAAGTACCCGAGCCTGTTGAGAATATGCCTTCCCCTGAGCCCCATGAAATCCTGCATGGAGGAATTCGTTTTGATAAGCTATCCTTCAGCTATCCATCGCGTCCTGACACCCCGGTGCTTAGCGATATTGATGTGGAAATCCAGCCTGATACCCTTGTGGCGCTGGTAGGTCCCAGCGGAGCAGGGAAGTCTACTCTGGTATCGTTGCTGCTCAGGTTGTATGAACCCGGATCAGGGCAAATACTTTTTGATGGTAATGATTACCGCTCTCTTCCACTCTCGGTATTGCGCGCACAGATGGCCATCGTACCGCAGGATATTTTTCTTTTCGGGGGCAGCATCCGCGAGAATATTGCCTATGGCAATCCCAATGCATCCCCTGCCATGATAGAAGATGCTGCACGCAAAGCCAATGCATGGGATTTCATCAACAACTTCCCCCAGGGACTTGACACCCTTGTAGGAGAACGGGGTACACAATTGTCGGGCGGACAGCGTCAGCGTATTGCTATTGCCCGTGCAGTGCTTAAAGATCCTAAGATATTGATTCTGGATGAGGCCACCTCCTCACTGGATTCGGAAAGTGAACGCCTGGTGCAGGATGCACTCGAAAAGCTCATGAAAGGACGTACCTCCATCGTTATTGCCCATCGCCTTTCCACCATCCGGCAGGCAGATCAGATCCTGGTGCTCGACAACGGCCGCATAGTAGAACAAGGCACCCATCTGGAGCTGCTCAAATCTGCCGGAGGTTTATATAAGAGCTTGAGCGAACTGCAGTTTCAGGGGATGTGATTTTTCAAGACATGGAAACGTCCGGAGGACTTTCCATTCCCGAAAAAAAGTCGGGACAGGCTGTCTTGAAAGCAGAGGCTGTAATATATAGCAGGAATCTTTTTATAATAAAAAGGACCTTTTACCCAGACGTTTCCATGTCCTGCGGACGATGGAAAGTCTTTTTCAAGCCAAGGAAACGTCCAGAGGACTTTCCATCGTCTTGAACACACTCCCCCTAAAATTTATTATAATCTAATGTCTTTTAAAGAGAGTCATTTTACCCAGACGTTTCCATGTCCTCCAGACGATGGAAAGTCTTAGCGGACGATGGAAAGTCTTAGTAATTATTCCAACACCTTGCTGACTACTCCCCCTTTGGGACTATCAACAGTGACCCGTATGTTTTCCATCTTCTCAACGATCCATTTCACCGTTACACTTGACATGCCTGCAATATTTTCTACTTCAAGGATCTCCGGATTAACCGCCTGTTCCTCCACCTGATTGAGATCGTGGTTTTTTACGATCATTCCTGCCAGCACATCTGCTCCTTCAAGCTTAATGTAGTCGTTGCGGTCAATATTAAACTTAAGGTTCACCCCTGAATGGGTGGGTGTCATGCGGGTGTTGGTTACAGTGGCGATAACCTCAGTGAGTCCATCTCCCAGGTCATTGGTGCTGAGCTCAGTAATTTCCAGTCCCGGGGTATGCCATGCGTGATAAATGGAGTAAGCCGTCACACGGTGTGCTTCTTCTTCGAGCATAAAGCCCGGATTGATCCTTACATAGTTCTTCTTGAAGCCACCCACCTGTATGTCGCCATATTGCGGATGCTGAACATCGGTCCAGGGGACAAAGGCATCACCAAAAAGAAGGTACTTATCAAAGTCATAAACCTCAGCGTTGCTTCTGCGATTGCCTTCGGTTGGCGTGTTATGGAAATAATAATACCGGGTAAACAGTTCCACCGTATAGGTAAATGCTCCGCGCATGATGTGAAACCAGTCGCGCTGTCCTCCCAGTACCGGGTAAAGGTCTCGGTAGCTGATCAGATACCTGTATCCGGGCACCAGTTTTTCTCCCATAGCACCTAGTGCATCATACACCTGAAGATCTTCGGGCATGAAGTATTGCGAATCGGATTCAAATCCCGGACCGCGAAGAAACATTCCGCCTGTATTGTGATGGGTGAGTACGCCACTGATGTTTGGGTGCTTGAAGGCAAAATCCCGCACAGCGCGTGTTTCGGGCTGTGAAAAGGGGTATTTATAGGCACCTCGTTGCACATAGTCGGGTTGCCAGTTCCAGCCCCAGTCGCGGTTGGGGTCATAATACCCTGCCGGGCGGTCTTCGCTAATCTGGCCATCGCCATCGGCATCAATGCCTTCAAAGCCCAGCAGTTCCCATTCACCGGTTTCATCGGGGGCAACAGGAATGAGCCGACGTGGATCATCCGGATCTTCTTTCCATCGACCCATCGGGTTGCGACGGCGCATCTGGGTGATATGGCCATCGTTATTCAGGTCATAAAAGCCATCTTCTCCTTCCACACCATCACCATCATCATCGAACGGTTGCATGCCGCTACGGGGAGAGCTGGAGGTATTAGGCTGATTCATATAATCTTCTCTGCCATCGGGGTTCATGACGGGCAAAATATAGAATACCTTCTCCTTCAGAAGTTGGCGGATATGTGTGTTGGTTTCGTAATTCTCGGTTAGGTACCATGCCGTATACAAAGCTACCTCCGATGCCTGTATTTCATTGGAATGGATGTTCCCATCAATCCAGAAAGCGGGTTTTTCAATATCGGGCTTATTGCGTTCGGTGATGGTTAAAAGCCACAAGTCACGGTTTTCATAACTTTTACCGATGGACTGCAGGCTTACGAGTTCAGGGTAAGCCTCAACAATTTTCTGGTAAAGCTCATACAAGCCTTCGTTGGTGTGGTAACGGTTCCAATGTATGGTAACCCTGGGGTTTACCGGTGTGCCGGGAGCTTTGAAGAAGAAATCGTCAATGGATCTTCCGTCGGTTTGGCCCTTTGCATCAACACCAATGATTTGGAATAAAAAGAACAGGAGTACTATTGCAATCTGAGATCGTATCATAAGTTTTGTTTTACAGTTCTTTGCTTATAATGCCTCCTTTGGCACTATCAACGGTTACAGTAAATTTCCTTCCGCCATCTACAACCCATTTTACAATTACCGAGCTCATACCCTGTATATTATCGATTTCGATAGTAGAGGGGTTATTCCGTTGCTCTTCCACGATGTTTAGGTCTCGGTTTTTTACAATCATACCGGCTATTACCGACCCACCTTCAAGGGTAATGTAATTGGGGCGTGTAATCTTGTATTGGCTGTCAATGCCAGCGTGTGTAGGGATGAGCCTTGAATTGGTTATCTGTGCTGTAATCTCGCGCAGTCCTCCAGCGAGATCCTTCGATGATATCTCCGTGATTTGGAGACGAGGGGTTTGATAGGCATGATGCAAGGTAAAAGCCATGTTGCGATGGGCTTCGTTTTCCAGAAGAAAACCGGGATTAATGCGCCCGAAATTCTTTTTAAAGCCCCCAATCTCAATTTTTCCGTATTGCGGATGCTCGTATTCCTGCCATGGGACGAAGGCATCTTCAAAAAGCAGGTATCGGTCAAATGCCAGGGCTTCTTCCTGACGTCCAAACCATCCTTCTGATTTCTGATTAAAGTAGAAATAGGTTGTGAATAGTTCATTGGAGAAGGTGAAAATACCTCTCATAAGATGAAGCCAATCGATGAGTCCGCCATACACCGTATAAAGGTCCTCATTGATAACGAAATAGTCGTATCCGGGAATAAGTTTAACGCCCAGTTCTCCCAGGTGATCATACACCCGCACGTCTTCGCGAAGATAAAACTTGGAGTCATCGCTGGATCCGGGTCCGCGAAGTAACATTCCACCGGTATTGTGATAGGTCTGAGCACCGGCAATATTGGGATGGTCCATCACGAAGTCGCGCACCGCTTTTGATTCGGGGAGAGAGAAGGGATAGCGGTAGGCACCCCTTTGGACATAGTCGGGTTGCCAGTTCCAGGCCCAGTCGCGGTTGGGGTCATAATAGCCATCTAAACGATCTTCTGAAATCATCCCGTCCTCGTCTGAATCGACTGCTTCGAAGCCCAGCATCTCCCATTGGCCAAATTCGTCGGCTTCAACTCTAACCATCCCTCGTGGGTCTTTGGGGTCTGTTTTCCATTGCCCGTGAGGGGAGCGGCGGCGCATCATAGTAATGTGACCATCGTTATTGAGGTCGTTGAAGCCATCTTCGCCTGCCAGGCCATCTCCATCATCATCAAGTGCAATAGCCCCGCTGCGAGATGTGTTACCAGTGCCGGGGCGATTCATGAAAAATTCACGACCGTCTGGGCTACTTACCGGCATAATGTAAAATACCTTCTCATCCAACAGTTGGGTGATGAAGTCATTTTTTTCGTAGTTTTCGGTGAGATACCAGGCTGTATACACTGAAATTTCAGAGCCTTGTATCTCATTGGAATGTATGGCTCCATCAATCCAGAAGCCGGGTTTCTCGCGGTGGGTTTTGTTTTTGTGATTGGTAAGGGTAAGAAGCCAAATGTCTCTTCCCTGATAACTTTTTCCGATCGATTCGAGTGTTACCAGATCAGGGTAGGCTTTCACCATCCGGTTGTATATGTCCAGCAACCCTTCGTTGGTGTAGTATCGGTTCCAGCTAACTTCCACCTTTGGATTTACCGGTGTGCCCGGAGCCTTGAAGAAGTTCTCTAAGGCCCTGCCATCATTGTGTTGGGCAAATGCTGAAAGGGTAATCAGCATAGCGTATATTGAATAAATTATTCTGCTCATTTTATTTTGTTTTGTAATGTGGTATTTGCCTGAATTATTGATTCCACTTTAGAAAGTACATTGTTTTTTGTCTACCTTAAAATCTAAATCATCAATGCTCTGAAATTTAATTAGTTGCGTGCTCCCCCTTCCAGGGGGATGGGGGGTATTTTTTTAATGATTTCCGTATTGGATTGATAAAGGTAGGTTTAAAGCCTTATTTCTTTCTGATCAAAACCTGTAGGTTCGCCACCAGCTCTTAACAGAACGGTGCCATCTCCCTTAATAATCCAGCTTCTTTTTTCTGAGCTGCGAGCTCCGATAACACCCATTACTTCCACCTGTTTGCCACTGATCACTTCCTGTCTGTTGTCAGGAGTGAGGCGTATTACTGTTTTCTGCATCCATTTTACCATCTCTCCGGTCTGGGATGCAGTGGGGATATCACCCATATTAACGATATCAGCAGTAATTCGGTAAAGGTTTCTTCCCAGTTGTTCAGTTTTAACATTCCGAATTTCTATGCGGGGGCGCATACGTGCCAGATCGAGCAAAAAGTTGGTGTGAATATCGGTAAGGGTATCATGCAAAGTAGCAGGAGGGTTGGTCATGACAAAGGGTGCCAGTCCGCCCACCTCAACTTTTTTTCCCGGGAAGTCTGGATGCTCTATCGTTGTCCAGGGAACAAAAACATTTTCTATCTGGTTATTTTCAGCCCACTGTAAGAATTTGAGTTCTTTTGAAATGGGTGCATCTTTATCCGCTTTGGTAGTATCAGGAAAAGACCAGCCAGGGGTAGAGAAACTAAATCGTCCGTAATGGAAATATGCCCACTGAAAAAAATCTCCGTCTGAGCCTGCCTGCTCTGTAGGTGGCATATCGCCCAAATGCTTTTTGTACAGATGGCTTACCTGCTCGTTGATAGTGATGTCATCTTTTTTCCAGCTGGTGTGGATGCGGGCATTGGCTTCGCCTTCATTGTAGCTCAATGGATCGGAAAGATTGTTTGCCGGACCAAAGCTTACCACGGCAAAAACATTTTTAGCATCGTAGAGAAAGTCAGCAATAGTGCGCGTTTCGGTTTCTGACATGGCGTGCTCGCCTGAGCCGGTGGTAAAGAAAGGAAACTTAAATGGGAAATTGCGGTTGATGATCACACCTTCCTCCCCATCTTCATTAAAAGATTTATCATCATCGTTATCAATGCCTTCTGTAAGATAAATATAACTTCCGGTTTCTCCATGTGCAGGGCGAGCTTCCACCATTATTCTGTTATCTGCAGGGTGTGGCATCCATTTACCAATAGGATCAGCAACCCGCATCATCGTAATGAGGCCATCGCTGTTCAGGTCTTCGTAGCCATCCTCAGCCACCCGACCGTCGCGGTCAAGATCGGTGGGGGAGCCGTTGCCTCTTCTTTCATAGCGCAGCGATGCGAAATAGCTTTGCGCTGCATCGGGGTTGATGCTGGGAATGACATAAAAACAAACCGAATCTAGCAGGCCGCTTATCTGGTTGTTGCCGGTCATTCCCAGCACTTTTTCCGCAAAATCAACTGCCAGGCTGGTACCAAAGAGATGGGGTCCCTCAATACCGCCAACTACTGCAATGGCTGGTTTTTCTGCAACAATTCCCGTGCCAATGGTAAGTACCGATATGCTGTTGCCATCCGGTGTGATGCCTAATACCTCATGCTTAGCGTAGCCAGGGTGTTGTACTGCCAGTGATTTCAATTTTTCCTGTGTTGCTTTTGCATCCATGAATTCGTTTGCGCTGAGTGCTGCATTGGCAGCAATCCAAAGCACGAAAAATGCGGTGATGATTTTTACTGTTTTGTTCATGTAGGTTGGTTTGTTGAAGTATTTTTTAAATAATGATTAATTGCAAATATGAGAAGTTTTTAGGTTATTATTGAAAAGGAAACCCAATGAAAAAGCATGATTATTTTTTTCAAGCTGGCTAATTTAGCCAATTATCTGGAAAATTTTAACTCGAAGGTGATTTATCAGCCCAAATTATTAAAATAATTAGTTGATTATAGAATTATTAGCATGGTTTAATATGTGCCATAATCCTGTTTTAAAGGTCGGAGGAAGACTTTTATCTAATCTGGTACTATAAGTTGGGTCGGATTTAGTAATTTTGCCTCAAATAAGGTATTTGTTAATGTATCCTTAATAGGGTATGGAGTATTCAAGAGCTAAAGGAAACCATGTCACTTACTCCTCAAATTTCGCAACGTAATTTTTTTGCATTTCTATGGCATGCCGGCTTTCTGGCTTTTGCACAAAATTTTATGGATGTTGACACGGTAATTCCTGCCATGATCTATGAATCGGGTGGTGGTGCTATGCACATAGGTATCATGACCGCAATTATGATGGGAGGTTCTAGTTTTACCCAATTATTTTTTGCTCCCTGGTTGAGTAATATTTCCTATAAGAAAAACTACTTGTTGTTGGGCATCAATCTAAGGGTTTTCTCTTTGTTTGCTCTGGGATTTATTCTTTTCTACTTCAGGATGAATTCCAATGCAGGTTTGTTATGGATGATTTTCCTTTTTATTGCTATTTTTTCTCTTAGTGGTGCTTTTAGCAATATTAGTTATACCGATATTCTGGGGAAAAGTGTAAGTGAAACGAAACGAAAATCATTTTTCTCGGCAAAACAGATTCTGGCTGGTGTAGTTTTTCTGCTATCTGCTTTTTTAGCAAAAAGGGTTTTAACAGTGTATAATTATCCTCTGAATTACGCCATAATGTTTTCCCTGGGAGCCTCTTTGCTGCTGATTGCTTCAGGAGGGTTTTGGAAAATCAGGGAAACCGTTCCCTCAAAAATGAGAATTACCGGATTTAAGCATTTTATTAAGGTGTTGAAATCAGAACTTTCATCAAATCCCAAATTGATTTATTTCCTTGGATTTATAAATACCCAGGGGCTTATGATCTCGTTTATGCCCTTTGTAATGTTTTATGCAAAAACAAATCTGAATACCCAAAGTGAAGATACGGGTCTTTTTCTGATTTATAAAATTTTGGGTGTGGTTAGTATTAGCGTTTTGGTTTTTTTCTTTGTAAAAAGGATCAAGTATAATTTTTTGCTACATGTTAATGTCTTGCTATCTGTGCTTCTTATCGTATTTACGATGGTTATTCCAGGAGAATATTGGTTGCGTTATTTGTTTGTGATAGGTGGTGTTATCTTTTCTCTTTATACCATCACCATGAATGGTTTGTTACTTGAAGTATCGGGGTCGGAAAACAGGGCTATCTATACGGGTTTTGCAGGGGCAGGTAATATTTTACCTGCTCTGTTTCCACTGGCAGGTGGTTGGGTAATTAATCAATTTGGGTTTAATGCATTTTTCTCTTTGTTCCTTGCCATGGTTATTTTTGCTATGTTTTTTATTCGTAAAATTGACTGTAAGAAATAGGCTCGTCTACAGGCCGACACAAAAGTTGGGATGAACTTGCGGTTTACCCCAAAAAACCTGATTGGCTTCCTGTTCTATAAGTCTGAAGAGTAATTATCAACAATTTATCGGAAAAATACATTTATTTCTTAGAAAATTTGTATTTTTTTGTAAATTTGGGAAGGAAAACAAATTTATCAAAAAGAGTGCATTTTATTCTGTATTAGACTCTCCCGCCATGAAGCTAAAACCATTTTGCCTGGGAATTGGACTACTTTTGTTGGTACTTTCAGGCTGCAAGAAACCAGATGATGATACGATTGATCCCGATGTTGAAGTTGATTTCCTTGATCTTTCTTTAACTTCCATTAGTTTTGGATATGGCAAAGATGCAAGTCTGGTAGTGGTGGAAACCGATCTTGACTGGACTGCCGTTTGCCCGGCCGACTGGATTGAACTCTCGGCTTATCAGGGCAGCGAATCTACCGGATTTATCATTGGTGCAAAACCCAACATAAATTTTGCGCGCAATACAATTCTTACCATCACCGCGGGAGACAAAACAAAAGAGATACTTATCCATCAAACGGGGGTGGACAAAATTGAGTTTACCGTTGCCGGAATTGATTTCCGGTTTCTTCCCGTAAAAGCCGATACTTCTTTTTACCTGGATGGTGCTACTTATCTGGCCTCAAGGGAAGTTTATCTCGATAGCTATTTCATCTCTGAGACAGAAGTAACCATTGCGCAATGGTTGGCAATAGTGGGGAGTTTACCGAATGGTAATGCATCTTACCAAAGCAATTTGCCGGTGGTGGTAAATTGGAATTCCATCACGAATGATTTTCTTCCTGAAATTAATTCGATGATAGGTCATCATTTTCGTCTCCCAACTGAAAACGAATGGGAAGTGGCTGCCCGCGGTGGATTGGAGAGTGGCAATACCAGCTATGCCGGAAGCATGTACGTTGAAGATGTGGCATGGTATTATCAAAATTCGGGGGGGAGAAAGCATGCCGTAGCTCTGAAATTGCCTAACGAACTGGGGTTGTATGATATGAGCGGTAATGTAAGCGAATGGTGCTCCGATTGGTTTGCCGAATGGACAGAGAGCAATCCGCCTGCATCACCCTCCACCAATCCTTCAGGCCCTTCTTCTGGAACCGAAAAGGTGATTCGGGGAGGTGACTTTCTGGCAGATCGCTTTGAATACGACCAAAATAGTTGTGGTGTCTATGCGAGAAACTCTCTTCCTCCAGGTATTGATACCGAAGATTTTCAGCACAATGGGTATTCTCATTTCACAGGTTTCCGCTTGGTAATTCCTAAAAACCAATGATTATGAAAACTGCAATCCTATATACAGGCTTATTGTTAATGATGGCATTCAGCCAGCTGCCGGCCCAAACCGTAGTAAAGATGGATATACTACCCCAGAGCGATCAACCACTTCAGGTGGTGGCATTATTTGATGAAGAGCTTCCGGAAGGTGTTCCGGTTGTTTTAGGGTTAATGGGATACGATATAGCCGGGGGAATAACGCCTTTTACCTACGAATGGTTGCTGAATGGCGAAGTAATCTCCACCAGCGATGTAGCCATTTTTACGCCCCATGTTGGCGATGACCTGGTGCTGACAGTCATTGATAACAACGTTTGCAGTGCATCTACGGCCTTCAACCTGAAGATAGCTGAGATACCCGGACCTGAGCAGAATGCAAATGATTTTGTGAGAATTTTTCCTACCATTGTGAGAAACGAAATCCAGATAGAGTTTGATGAATCACCTCAACAAGAATTATTGGTGCGTATTTTCAGTGTGAGTGGGAAAATGGTATTTGAACAAACCACCACTGAGAGTATCCTGATTCACCCGATGCTTGAACCGGGAATCTATTTCGTATCGGTAAAATCGGGTGCGCTTCACAAAATAGAAAAAATTGTAGCCCTATAAAAAAATGGTTATGTGTAAATATTTAAAAATAAGGGTTTTATTTGGGTTTTTAGTAGTTGGGCTCATGGGATTATTGAGTCCCAACACCCTTTTGTCACAAAATCTGATACCAGAAAAGGCCCGTTCTGTAGCAGCTGACTTTCTTGGCCACAGAAATAATATCATTAAAGGCTTGCAAGACGGTTTGTTGCCGGAACAAATCAAGGTGGCCTATCAATCAGGTAAGTCGGCAGGAAAACCAGTTTTTGTGTTTCAACAAGAATCGGGCGGGTTTGTAATTCTTTCACAGCAGGGGAGGGATAAATACCAAATTGTGGGGTATGCTGATAAAGGTATCTTTGATCATGACAACATCCCCCCACAGTTACTGGATTTGCTCAAGTACTACGAAGATTCGCTGATTATAAATGCCGCAATGGGTTTGGGCCATGTGAAGGAATCTACGCCGATTGTTCATCCGTTACTTGACGAAGAAGGTGTTCGGCTTAATCAGTTTGATCATGCTGAGGTAGGAGGCTGCCCCACGGGTTGTGTGGCCACAGCCGTTACACAAATCATGAAGTATCACGCTGTCCGGAAAGGAATGCCCATCACCGGCAAAGGCTCTTATTGTTATACAGACGAGTCCTTTGGAGAAATTTGTGCTGATTTTGAAGGCGTTCAATATGATTCAGATGAGTTGCTTTCGTTTCATGTAGGAGTATCTATGGAGATGCAATACTGCGGAAGCCCCTATGGCAGCATACCCAACAGAGGTTTTGCCTATGGTATAAAGGAGCACTTTTCTCAATATACCCTGCACTCTATTGAAGACGATTTTTACGTTAAAAATGAACTGGAAAATCAGCGCCCACTGTACGTTTCTATCTATGGTGATCCGGTAGGTCATGCGGTGGTAGTGGACGGATATGACGACAGGGGGTATTATCATGTCAATTTTGGCTGGGATGGATATTTCAACGGTTACTTTTGGCTCAATTCCAACAAGATGATCTCTCCCGGAGGGGTGCTGCGGTTTAGCACCAATATTTCTCAGATTAATGTGATCATTCCCTACGTTATCCCTGTGAATGAGCAGGATTCGCTTGCTCTTTTGGCTGTGCATAATGCCATGGGTGGCTATTCCGCCACCGGCTGGGATATTTCGCAGCCCGTAATGACATGGAATGGCGTGTTTATAATGAATGACAGGGTAATTGAATTGCATCTGACTTCTCAATCACCACCTAATACAGCTCAGAGTATCGCTCCCGAAATCGGCAATCTTTCATCTTTAAGAAAGCTTTATCTTCACGGCCCCTTTAATGGCGACATCCCGGCTTCCCTATCACAACTTATCGAACTGAGAGAACTTCATATTTACAACACCTGGATATACCAAAATGAAACCATTTATAAAGGCAATTTAAGTGGGCAGTTACCGACAGATATTGGCAATCTGGTCAATTTGGAGTGGTTGTCTTTATACAACGCGCTGGATGGAACAATTCCTGCATCCATTGGCAACTTATCGAAGCTGAAAATTCTTAGGCTTTATCAGGATACTACCTATTTCGACCGGGGTAATCTTACCGGACCCCTACCGGAAACGATGGGTAATCTGATGAATTTGCAGCAATTCCATATCAGCGACCAAAGGTTAACCGGTTCATTACCCATCAGTTTGCAGCAAATGACATCACTCACCGAAGTTGATTTTTCGGGTAATGATCTATCCGGCGAGATCCCGGTGTTTAACCATCCGAATCTGCAATACCTGAAACTGGGCAACAACCTCTTTGGCAGTATTGAAGATGGAACTGCCAGTTGTCCTTCACTGGTTGATCTTCAATTACAGGGTAATAATCTCAGTGGCGACTTTCCGCCCTGGTTCGGCAATTTCCCTTCCCTGAAGTTTGTCGATCTGTCGAACAACCAGCTACAATCTTTACCCAACAACATAGGAAGTCTCAGCAAACTGGGAGTATTGCTGGTCGATAGCAACCAGCTTGGCGCTTTGCCCGATGGGGTGGCCATTTTGTATATGCTGAAAAACCTTTCTGCAGCAAACAACCAGATTTCATATGTGCCAACAAACCTGGGGCAGGGGCGTAACATTATTAAGCTCAACCTTTCCAATAACCTGCTTACCAGCATACCCGAAGAGATAGGCCATTGCGCAGGATTGAACGAAATGAATTTGAGTGGCAACAACATAAAGAGCATCCCGGCCACCTTTGATAATTTCAGAGACAATGTAAACATCTACCTTCATGATAACGAGATGCAAGGGACCATTCCCGAAGGGCTGATCGAAGCCAGTGCTGAAAACAACAAATTCATCACCCTAAACAACAATTGCTTTGTTTATGGCGATTTACCAGAATCAGACAACATTGGTTTCAGCATCCGAAATCAAAAACCCGTCCCTCTTCAAAAACAGATTTTTAAGGTCCAGCCAGGGGATACCGTTACCATTGACATAAGAAACATCTCCGGTTTATCTCACCCCGACAATGTTTATTACTGGCTGCCTTATCCGCAACTTACCGATGTCATTACCCATGATGAGCGGTTTGCCGGAGTGGAAAATAATCCAATACTTGAACTGGTTATCAACGAAAACAACATCAACGAACAATATTACTGTAAGGTTTTTAATCCCAACGTACCTAACTTCCATTTCGATTACATGGGATCTTTGGTAGAAGGGGTTTGCCTGGAATATCTCAATACTGCCGCCATCTCTTTCCAGATGGCAACTGATGAAGAGATACTGGCAGATGAGTATGCAGATGAGTATGTAACATCGCTTGCATCCATATCAGGAAGCTCAATTAGTGATGGCACTGTAACCCTTGTTCCGCCACTGAAAGTGAAAAGGGGGGAAGTTTACTGGGAAGCCTCTGTTGACGGAGAATCATGGGCACGGGTAAGCGATGATATGGTTGATGCCGGCCTGAAAGCCAATGTTAAAAGCATAAGCAGCGACGAATTGATCCTTAATCCTGTAAATGATGCCTGGTATAGATGTGTCATAGCCGAAACCGACTGTGCCCCGCTCCGCAGCCAGCCGTTAAAGGTTGATGCCCCGGGTATAGTGCTTTTTAATGAGATCATCAATGTAACCGAAGAACTCATGAGTGTGAGTGTGGACAGCATTGAAGTGATTGTTCCGCAAAATTTCCACGATGAAGATTTTCGTCTCACCATAACCAAACTGGAAAATCCACCCCCCGCACCTGAAGGGGTAATTGCCGGTTCAACCTATGATGTTACCGTTAGTTTCGCCGATGAATTTGTTATGCCGCTGATTATCAAACTGAAAAACTATGATAAAGAGATGGTTACTGAAACTGATATCGACAAATTCAGAGCGGTTTATTATGACGATAAAGGCCGCAACTGGCAACCATTCGAAAGCTCTCAGCTGAGTTTGCAGGACAGCACCTTAACTTTCTTAACTGATCACCTTACCAAGCTTTCCATCTGGTTTGACCCCGCTGCCAAATGGGGCTATACCGATGTGTATGAGCGCAATAATATCAAAGTATTTTTCAAGGACGATGATGTGCAGTTTATGACATACGGTTACGACCGCAAACAATCGCCACAGCCGTGGCATATTACCGGATACCCTGAAATGGTGCAGGATGTAACCGAGTTTCTACCCAAAATAATGGCCAAATATCAGTCATTGAATCTACAGGTACCGTCAGGAAAATTTTCAGTTTATATAAAAATGATGGATGATGCCGGTGTGGTAGGTTTGCAGGGGATGATGTTTGGTTATGTGCTTATTGATGCCAAAATTCTTACCCCTGTGGAGTTGATGCAGGTGCTTGCTCATGAATACATGCACTACACCCAGGATTATTACATTTCAGCCCATGCCGGGAATAGCTTCTGGATGGAAGCCCACGCTACCCTAAGCGATAGGATTGTCTGGAATGATGATGATATTCCACTGACTGAGTCAGAAGCTACACTGCTTAGCGGCAGAACAGGTAAAAACTATGCTTTTCAATACCTTGCCAATTCGTGGGATGCTTCAGACCGCACCCTGCTGACCAACAATTTACTGGGCCAGCTGAATCATCAGTACCTTGCCGGCACGTTTCTGCATTATCTGCGAAGTTACCGACCCGATGAATCGAAGCTGGAACCCGCAGCATTACTGAGAGAAACCCCTTGGCTGGGCGGATGGCGGCTTTACCTGGGCAATTTTGTAAGTAGCCACCTGGGTGGAATTTTGGGTGATGAGTATGAAGATTACGTAAAGTATATTCATTCAGGTGAAAATGAGAAATTTACTATAATCAATACCGAAGGAAATCCTTTTGCATACTTACAGGATCCGAAAAATAAAGATACTTATACCTACCCTGTTAATTACCTCATCAAACCCGGCGATAATCCCATCCAAACTGATGAATTCAGTATTTCAATTCCCTACCTGGCCTCAAAAGTGGTATTGCTCGAAAATTTAAACCCGGATACCATGCTGTTGGTCAACTACAAACGCAACCATGAATTCTCTTACAATGATATGGTGTATTATGTTACCTGGGATTACAAGAAAAAGAAGATGGAATTTCTTGATATCTCCGACTCTACCGAGTTCAACTTTCTGCTGGATGCCCGTACCCGTGACAATCAGGAATCCGAATTCCGGAACTACGGCTATATTCTTCTTCTCAACAAAAGATACATAGGCGTCAGCAGCCTTATGGATAATTTTGACGCATCTTTTGAACTTACTGCTATGCCGTTGCTGAATGTGGAAAAGACTGTTATGCTAAACATCTACAATGGCAACAGCCCGATTACACATACTTTTGAGTCTGCATCATCCGGTAGTACTATTTCTGAATATATATTTATGGGGAATCCCAGTGCTCTCTTTCTGCAGAATTCAACACATATGACATCTTACGAAGTAAAGGGAGCTACGGTAAAGGAAGTCATCTCCGGGCAGACTTACCAAGTCAGAAGCTCCTATTCGTTAATTTTTGATGAAGGGATCGTTACGGGTGTACCCACCATGAAAGACAGCACCGTGTATGCCCAAACATTTGAACATGATATAATTACAGGAAACCTAAAAATAACCGAACAAGAGAAAAAGTACTATTTCCTGAACGAATTTGTGGAGTACTATGAAGTTTCACCTGGGCATTATGAAGAACGGTTGATTTATTCCACCTATCTCGCCCGTATAGAAGAAAAAATCAAAACCTACTGGTTGAAGGATATTTTTTCTTATATGCAACCACCCGATCAACCGACTGGTTGGGAAGATGTCTATGGTAGCAATCTCATCCTGTTTGAAACAGCCAATACATCGCAAACCCAACAGGTGGTAGATGATATTGATGCCAGGTACACAATCACTTATTTTGATCAAGGCGGAAACCTTGCCTCTACCGAAGTGTTGAACTATGAGAACACCAACTTTTCATCCGCAGGATTAAAGTTGTTGTTTATTTTGAAGATTTCGGATGAGTAGTGGCCCGGCAGGATTATTGACGTTTGTTTAAAGACTCATTTTCCCGATCGTTTTCATTATTTGAAAGCTTCTGCTTTATGGTTTTCCTGATCCTCATTGAATGATTCCTTGGGTTGGTATCATTAAGACAAGATGAATCCGCCATGAAAATATCAACTGTTCTTACAGCTCCAGAGCCAACGTGTGGGTCATATGGACGAAATATGAAACATTAACGACTGAGTTCAAGTATAAAAATGAGTATCTTCAGCTTATCGGGACAAACGGTCTGAGATGTTATTGCTACACCAGTAAAGAGCTGCCCCGTTGAATTATTTACTGGGAGTTTATTTACATTAAAACATTTACTCATAAAAGCATTCAAATGATCAAAAGTCCACTTCAAAAAGCACGCTCAGGTTATCAACCCATATTACCCCGTAATTTAACAGGAACAATAGAAATCATTGAAGAAAACAATTCTGAACCAGAGACAGACAAGGGTGAGATAAGGAATCTGTTTCCTAACACTTATGGATTGCCAATACTTAATTTTAAAGAATCTAAGGAGCAAAAGAATTTCAAGCCTGTGAAAGTGGGCATCATTTTATCCGGAGGCCAGGCACCCGGTGGTCATAATGTGATTTCAGGATTGTTCGACGGTTTAAAACAACTGAACAGCGATTGTAAACTGTATGGATTTCTGGGTGGACCTTCAGGACTTATTAATAACCAATACCGTGAGTTGACCCATGATGGTATAGATGAGTATCGAAACACCGGTGGATTTGATATTATTGGTTCAGGTCGTACGAAGCTGGAAGAAAAAGAGCAATTTCATAAAGGATGGGAAAATTGTAAAAAACTTGGCATCAATGCATTGGTGATCGTGGGAGGCGACGACTCTAATACCAATGCCTGTGTATTAGCCGAATATTACAAAAAGGTTGGTTCTGGCATTCAGGTAATCGGGTGCCCCAAAACTATTGATGGAGACCTGAAAAATGACATGATCGAGGCCTCCTTTGGTTTTGATACTGCATGCAAGGTATATGGTGAACTTATCGGGAATATTCAGCGTGATGCCAATTCTGCAAAAAAGAACTGGCACTTCATTAAATTAATGGGCCGATCGGCATCACATATTACCCTGGAGTGTGCCTTGCAAACCCAACCCAATATGGCTCTTATCTCCGAAGAAGTTGAAGCAAAGAAAATGACATTGTCCCAGGTGGTTGACTCTATAGCCGATATCATTGTACAACGTGCCGGTAATGGAGATAATTTTGGAACCGTATTGATCCCCGAAGGAATCATTGAGTTTATCCCCCAATTTAAGAATCTTATTCAGGAGCTGAATGATCTTTTGGCCAAACACAATGATGAATTCCTTAACATCGAATCTGATCAGGAGAAAAGAGAGTTTATCGCGGTGAAGCTTTCAGGTGAATCAGAAAATCTTTATGATAATCTTCCAAACGATATTTCTGATCAGTTAATAATGGATCGCGATCCTCATGGAAATGTGGTGGTTTCCAGAATTGAAACGGAAAAGCTATTGATCAAAATGGTTGAAGCTCGCCTTAAACAATACAGACAGGCAGGTATGTACAAAGGAAAATTTACATCACAAAATCACTTCTTTGGATATGAGGGCCGATGTGCAGCTCCTTCTAACTTTGATGCCAATTATTGCTATGCTTTGGGCTATACAATCGCTATACTTATTGCTAACGAAAAAACGGGCTACATGGCATCCATTAGAAATCTTGTTGGCAGAGCCCAAGACTGGATATGTGGAGGAACCCCTATGACGAGTATGATGAATCTGGAAAAACGTCATGGAGAAGCAAAACCTGTTATCAGAAAAGCTTTAGTAGAACTGGATGGAAAGCCATTTAAGTTTTTTGCCGCGAATCGAAATGACTGGGCCATAAATACTAAATATATATTCCCTGGGCCGATTCAGTATTTCGGACCACCTGAAGTATGCGATGCGTGTACAAAAACCCTTGTTTTTGAACATCAATAGAAGTTTTTAGTTCATTAGAAAAGGGTATGATAATTGATTCTGTATATGCCAATCTGGTTGTAATCCTAAACAAAAGCCACTGTCCAACGATACTATGGGATAATTTATTTTGGCCAACATAAATAATTAAATTTAAAAAATACATCATGATAAGATACATGCTCCGGTATTTTCTGTTGTTTTTAGGTTTAACAAGTATGGGGCAGAATAATGACCCACTTGAAAACGTGGTGATAACATACCAAAAGGATACAACCTTTGTACGCTCCATTGAGAATGGGAATTTGCAGATAAATGTATCCCCCGAAGATGTTATCAAATTCAAAGCCAATGGGTTGGTCCGCTATAGTGATTTCGGAGCCGCAGGTGACGGAAAAACTGATGATATAGATGCTATTGCGGCGACGCATGCCTTTGCCAATCAGCAAGGCCTGCCTGTGAAAGCTGGTGATGATGCCACGTATTATATCAGTGGAAAGGACCGTACTGTAGTCATCCAGACACAGACTGATTTTGGTAAGGCTGCCTTTATCATCGATGATACTGAGGTTCAAAATCGTAAATCAAATGTATTCCTGATTAGTTCCGGCAGGCAACCATTCAAGCTTTTAGGGGTATCCTCTCTTAAAAGAAGTCAGGAGAAAATTGATGTTTCCTTGCCCGGTGCATGCCTTATAACTGTCACCAATTCCAACATTAGCAGATACATCCGCTATGGGCCAAACCAAAATAGCGGGTCCCCGCAGACAGATATCTTTATCGTTGATAAAGAGGGTAATGTTGACCTAAACGCTCCGATTATTTGGGATTTCGACCAGATCACAGAGATCACCGCACTTCCTGTTGACCAAACGACGCTGAACATCACAGGAGGACATTTCACCACCATTGCCAACAAGGCAGAATCGAAATACACTTACTACAGCAGGGGAATAGCAATCAGGCGTTCAACTGTTGTTATTGATGGACTGGAACATCATGTCACCGGCGAAGGTGAGCATGGTGCGCCTTATGGGGGCTTCATCAATATCGGTAACTGCTCTAATGTTACGGTACAAAACACTATCCTTACGGGTCGCAAGAGATACCACACCATGGGCTCTGCGGGTGTTTCGGTCTCGATGGGCAGCTACGACATATCCGTCAACCGGGCCCTTAATGTTTCTTTTATAAACTGCAGCCAGACCAATGACATCCATAACAGCAGGTATTGGGGTATCATGGGATCCAACTTTAGCAAGAATCTTCTTTACGACAATTGCACCTTTTCCCGCTTCGATGCCCACATGGGCGTTGTCAATGCCAGCATTCGCAACTCTACTCTGGGCCATCAGGGAATAAACGCCATTGGCAGCGGAACCTTTATCGTAGAGAACTCCACTATTTACGCAAAAAACCTCATCAATCTGCGCTCTGACTATGGTAGCACCTGGCAGGGAGAATTCATCATCCGCAACTGCGTATTCGTACCTGAAGTTGGCAGGTCGACAACCGCAAGCCTGTTCGGCGGATTCAATTCCGGGCAACATAATTTCGGCTACACCTGTTATATGCCAGAACGGATTACCATTGAAAATCTTATTATCGACGATTCCAATCATCCTCAAGGGTATCGAGGGCCCACAATATTCGGCAATTTTAATTCAAAACTGACCGACGATACCTACGAAGAAAAGTATCCCTACGTCATTACCCGCGAAGTCATTCTAAAAAACGTGTCCATCGCTAGCGGCAAGGATTTAAAGGTAAGTAGCAATCCATTTATGTTCAGGGATGTGAAAATAAACTACGATTAACGGGCACAGCCTGTGGTATTGCTTTTGTCGGGAAGATGACATCACTTGCAGATGCAATGCATTGTTTCCTTATACCAAAACCCATAAATATTTACTATATTTGGGAGTTAAGCTATTTAAGAATTTCCCCTATTAAGTTAACGAATTAAATTAAAAACGAAGATGAGAAACATTATGTTGATTGCACTTTCTTTTCTGTTGTTTTCTTGTAATGGAGAGAAAAAGGAAACAGAGAAATTTATCGGTATCCAACTTTGGTCGGTACGTGAAAACATGGAAACTGATGCCAGTGGCACCCTGACCGCTTTGGGTGATATGGGTTATGGCTTTGTTGAAGCAGCTGGGTATGGTGATGGTTTGTTCTATGGCATGGACCCCATTGAATTTAAAGACCTTGTTGAAGCCAATGGTATGGCTTTTCTAGGTTCTCATGCCGGACAGGATTTGCCTTCCGAAGAGAATTGGGATCAAACCATGACATGGTGGGATACAGCAATTGCTGCCCATAAAGCAGCGGGTGTTGAGTATATTGTGCAACCCTCGATGAGCAAGGAAGGCTATGAAAGCCTCGAAGGCTTGAAAAGGTATTGCGATTATTTCAATGCTGTGGGTGAAAAATGTAATGCACAGGGCATCCGTTTCGGATACCACAACCATGATGGGGAATTTTCAGAGCTCGAAGGCGAAGTTATATACGACTATATGCTTTTAAATACAGATCCCACCAAAGTAATGTTCCAGATGGACCTCTACTGGGTACATGAAGGAGGAAAAAATCCTGTTGATTACATCACCAGATATCCAGGACGTTTTGAAAACTGGCATGTGAAAGATGAAGCAGAAGTGGGCGCCAGCGGAGAGATCAACTTCGAACAAATATTTGAATATACCGAACTTGCAGGTATGGAATACATAGTAGTCGAAGTTGAAAAATATAATTACGAACCTCTCGAAAGTGTAAAGAAAAGCCTGGAATATCTTCAGAATGCTGATTTTGTAAATTAATCACTCTTTAGAGAGAAATGGACAGCCTCTGTGTAATATGCACGGGGGCTTTTTTTTAGTGGGGTGGGTGTAAAGGTGCCAGAGGTGTAGCGCTTCGTGAAATATTTAATGAGAAATATCTTGATAAAAATGCCATTTTACACGATATGAATAGCATTAACAAGGTTGAAATAATACCGCGATTGGAATTGGATTCAGAAGGAAAACCCATTAACTTTGGGATCGTTGAAAGTAAGCAGGAATTATGCATATAGTATGTTCGCAACTGATATAGGATAGTTCATTATGAATTCCCCAACCTCCTGACTCCCAATCCGCCACTGAAGGTTGCACTAACCATTATATGTAAGAAACAAAAGTTATCCATAGATAAATCAACCTCATCCATGAAATTAAATAAGGTCTCATTTTTTCTCTTCATTACCTTAGGCTTTGTGTTGTCCTGCCAAATAGGGCAAACTTCTCAAACTGAGGTGAACCCACCCCCGATGAGAGATGAATCAAAAGAGAATCAACCAGCAGAATTGAAGGTTTTTGCTCTGGAAGAGGATATTCTGATTTATGAACAAGCCATCGAAGCATTCGAAAACAGTGCTTTTGACAATACATCCATTGGTGATCTTATGACATCTATCGCCACTCATTTTATTCAGACTCCCTATGCTGCATTTACTCTTGAGATACCGGAAGAAGAACAGTTGGTTGTAAACTTGCGGGGGATGGATTGCACCACATTTGTAGAATACGTCCTTGCCATGAGCCTAAGCATTAAAAGTCAGGATATGCGCTTTGCCAGTTTCATTCAAAACCTTGCCTTTATCCGATATCGTGACGGGATCATTAAAGGATATCCGTCACGATTGCATTATTTTAGCGAATGGTTATATAATAATGCTCAAAAAGGCGTCATAACCATGCTAGGTGACTCCATTGGAACAAAGGCATATCGTCCGACACTGAGCTTTATGAGTAAAAATCCTTCGTATTACCCCCAACTAAAGAATCAGGCAGTTATTGATAGCATTAGAGCCATCGAAAAAAGAGTTTCATCCATTGAAATGAATTACATACCAAAGAAAGACATTTCATCATTGGAAAACATAATTTTAAATGGAGATATCATTGCTTTTACTACTGATATGGAAGGACTGGATGTTTCTCATACCGGCATTGCTTTGAAAAAGAATGGCCGACTCTTCCTCATTCATGCCTCGACCCGCTCCAACCAGGTGGAGATATCCCCAGTTCCATTGAGCCAGTACCTAAAACCAATGAACAGAGTTACCGGCATCCTAGTGGGAAGAATACAAAATAATTAAACTCACCATTGCCTTATCAAAGCATTGATTCGCCCCTATTGCATGAGTCCTCACTAGCTCAGATTTCATATATTCAAAATAAACTAATTTGCTTTTAAACTGCATAATTGTTGTATTTTTGCACACATAAAAAAGTTTAAATGCTCTTTAGCCCAAAACTCCTCAATCCTGGAATTGTAGGTCTTGAAATACAATTATGATACACTCGCATTGTACAATTAATAATTTCCCCAAGTATTTGTTGCGTCATACAATACACACCCTTGCTTACGTGCAAAGAATCCTGTTGTTTTTCTTTATTACCACTTGCTCTATTTTTAGTTTATATGCAAATGACAACGGAAATAAAGAAATAATTTATCAAAGGGGTAAAATTGTCATTGGGGACGATGTCAATTTTCCACCTTATAGTTTTATGGGGGAAAATGGCCAGCCAACCGGTTTCAACATCGATATTGCGAAAGCAGCAGGAAAAGCTATGGGATTGGAGGTAGAGATAAAGCTTGACAGCTGGGGAAAAGTTCGTGAATCTCTTGAAAAAGGTGAAATAGATGCTATATCGGGAATGTTCTATTCTACAGAACGCGATAAATTATACGAATTTACTTCGAGACACAGTGTCAGCGTAGGGGACATTTTTTCCGGACAGAATATAATGGTAAACAGCCTGAACGAACTGGCAGGCAAGGAGGTGCTGGTACAAAAGGCAGATATTATTGCTGAATACCTCGAAGGGCTTGACATAAGCATTAAACTTGTCCATGTATCAACAGTAAGTGAAGCTTTAAGGTTGGTCGAACTAGGGGAATACGAATATGCTGCCGTGTTGAAACTACCTGGTTTATACGAAATAAATCTAAACCAATATCAGCAAATTCAGCCCCAGGGATTACATTTCTTTCCCAATGATTATTGTATCGCTGTCAGGGAAGGGAATGAAGATTTGTTATACATACTCAACGCGGGGCTACATATTCTCAAGGCAAGTGACGAATATCATCAAATCCATGAGAAGTGGCTTGGTGTTTATGAAGATGAGATGTCAACGAACTACTTTTATAGATACCGTTGGGCAATTTTTATTGTGGTGTTGGTCGTCATTACTTTACTTATTACTTCACTTATTCTCAAGTACCTTGTTAACAAAAAAACAAAGGAACTCAGGATATTGAACAACAACCTGATCAGTTCCAATAATATTATTAACAGTAAAAACGAAATGCTCGCCACTTCTCAGGCAGAGCTTCGATCACGATTGGAAGAAATTGAAAAACAAGGAGAAATGATTCGGTTCAAGCAGAATTTCCTGGCCAATATGAGCCACGAGATTCGTACTCCCCTTACAGGAATACTAGGTATGGTTGATATCCTGGAACATTCATCGCTCAATAAAGAACAATTGGAATACATTAATATTCTTAAACACTCTGGAGAAAATCTAAGAGAAATCATCAACCAGGTTCTTGATTACTCAAAAATTGAAGCGGGAAAAGTTCAGCTTAACAAAAAAGTCTTTGACTTTGGTGATATTGTACTGCAGGCAGAAAGCATATTTAAAAGCCTTGCAGGAAACCTGCTGATCTTCGAGTATAGTTGCGATCCCAATATTCCCTCCATGATCATGGCCGACAAGAACCGCATCATTCAGATGACCAATAATTTAATATCCAATAGTGTTAAATTTACCCCTAAAGGTAAAATATCCCTGCATGCAGAGAAAATAAAGAATCTTTCCAACAACAAGGAGATTTTTTTAAAAATATCTATTACCGATACCGGGCTTGGCATCACAGCCGAGAAACAAAAGGTTCTTTTCAGGCCCTTTGCACAAATTCATGAGAGCGACCAGCGCGATTACGAAGGCACAGGACTGGGACTTTCTATTTGCAAGGAACTGGCAGAACTGCAGGGAGGTGAAATTGGAGTAGAGAGCACCTATGGAAAAGGGAGCACCTTTTGGTTTACTTTTATTGCCGCAATTGGTGAGGACCAATTTTTTGCAGACCAGATAACACCTTCACAAGACACCGGGTTTAAGGAAATGAAAATCCTTTTGGCGGAAGATAATGTGGTAAATCAAAAAGTTATCAGGCTCTTGCTGACTTCCTTCGGTCACCAGGTGGAGATTGCCGAAAATGGTCAAAAAGCTCTTGATATCTATGAGCCAGGAAAATTTGATCTCATCCTGATGGATATTCAAATGCCCGTTATGGATGGCATAACCTCCACCAAACAGCTTCGTTTGACACACACGAACTTACCTCCTATTGTAGGCCTTAGCGCCAATGCATTTGAAGGAGACAGGGAAAAATACATTTCCCTGGGTCTTGATGAATACCTTACCAAACCTTTCAAAAAGGATGATTTTGTTGAAGTAATGGAAATCCTCAACAGAAAAGAGTCTTAGGCACAGCTTTTTCAGTGGCACCTGACATCTGCTAACGGAGCATGGGTTATTGAGGCATATCGCGGTAGGCAGATATTCGAAGACCCATATAATCTTAGCAGTTTAGAGATGCCCGGAAGTTCTTTTGCTAAATTCGGCGTCATATTAATTTAAAAACCATTGAGTTGAATGAAGGCCTCTAAATTCATTTGTGCTGAAAACACAATTTTTTAAAAAGCCCATAGGGCTTTTTTCTTTAAAGAAATCCTGTTTTAAATGGTAATAGTTACATTTTGTTTCTTTTAATTTTATAGAGCTTTTCGTAAAGCAAATCAGGTATAAGGGGTTTGGTAAGGTAATCATCCATTCCGAGAGCAATATACTTTTCGGCATCTCCTTCCATAGCCTCCGCACTAAGCCCTATAATGGCAGGTTGTTTTTGTTTTGATTCCCGTATGGTCTGCATGGCAGTTACACCATCCATCACGGGCATTTGGATATCCATCAGGATTACATCATAATGGCTTTGCAATGCCTTTTCAATTCCCAGCAGTCCATTCTCGGCCGTATCAACTATACAACCCATATTTTTCAATATCAAACTGGCTACTTTACGATTGATGATTTTATCTTCTACCATCAACACATTTAGTCCAAGATTTTCAAAAGAAAGATTAGTGGTTTCTTTTGAGATAGATTCTTCCTGATCGCACTCTCGCGTTTTGATCGTAAACCAGAAATTACTACCTTTTCCCGGGCTTGATTCCACCCCAATTTTGCCACCCATAAATTCAACAATCTTTTTACTGATGGCAAGTCCTAAACCTGAGCCTTCATATTTACGGGTTTTGGAATTATCCAGTTGAGCAAATTCGTCGAATATCCTGAGTGAAAAATCCGGTTCTATTCTAATGGTAAGTATATAAGCAACACTCAATGCAACCAACAAGCTGATGTTGTTGAGAATAGGTACTAGAATCATAATTGAGTTTTAAGTGGGAATGGCACAAATTTTTATTCAAAAATAGAGATTTTAGCTTACAATAGATCAAAACATCAACAAAAGGGACAATCAAAAAATCAACATTCTTATCGAACCATGTTCAAATAATTAAATTGCTTACGGATATTTATTAAAAGGGGTGTATCTTTGCAGGCTAAACCAATTTGAAAAATAGTGGAATACCCTATTGCTTATGTGATAAAAGGCAGGAAAGAAAGCGACCACCTCTAAGCACATTTAAGAATTATGATCTATTGAAGATTGCATGAGTACCTGGGAGTAAATAATTATGGAAAATAGTTCTTTATGCGAGTTCTCTCGCTGAAATGTAAGTCAGGCTATCAGACCAACGGGGCTTGAAAAGCGAGCTCAGCAAAGGTAATTACCCAAAAATAAATAAGTTTCGAATGAACATTTTAATTGCAGGAGACAGCGAAATAGGCATTCACCTGGCCCGTTTATTATACGATGAGAACCATAACATTACCCTGTTTTATCCTGAAGGACAGGTAAACATGGTAAGTCAGAACCTTGATGTAATGACCTACTCAGGTGATCCTACTTCCATCGCAGACCTGAAACGTGCAAATATTAAACGGGCAGATTTGTTCATTTCGGTATTCCTGAGTGGACGAATCAACCTGCTGGCCTGCATTCTGGGCAAAAACCTGGGGGCCAAAAGATGCATTGCCAAGGTAAATGAAACCGAATACTCCATTGGAGAAAGCCGCGACATGTATAAAAACCTTGGGGTTGATTTTATCGTCTGTCCGGAAAAAATTGCATCCAAAGAAATCACCAATCTTATTGTCAATACCGCCGCTACAGAGATTTTTAATTTTACCAATCAGCAACTCTCACTCATGCTCATTCGCCTTAGTCAGGATGCACTGGTACTGGGTAAGAGTCTTAACCAGATTGCCCTGGAAAACGAAGAGTTGGATTTTCGTGCTGTAGCCCTTCATCGTAAATCAAAGACAGTGATTCCTCGTGGAGACGATGTGTTCGAGAAGAATGACCTGGCCTATGTGGTTACCAAACCCGAAGGAATCAATCATTTACTCCGATTGGGTGGCAAGGCCAGTTTTAGCATCAACAACATCATGATTTTTGGTGGAGGAGCCATAGGAAGCCTAACGGCCAAAAATCTGGAGAAAGATTACAAGCTCAAGCTTATAGAAATTGATCCAGGCAGATCGTCTGTGTTGGCCGATGAGCTCAGAAACACCATGATCATCAATGGCGATGCACATGATGTGGCCTTGCTCGAGAGAGAAAACATACAGGCTATGGATGCAGTGATTGCCGTTACCAGCAACTCAGAAACCAATATCCTGACCTGTTTGCTGGCCAAGAAATATGGGGTAAGGAAAACCATCGCACTGGTCGAAAACATAAATTTTATTGAGATTTCTCAAAACATTGGCATCGACACCATCATCAACAAAAAGTTAGCTACTGCCAGTTATATCATTCGCTTCACCATGAAAGCAGAGGTTATTTCTACCAAATGTCTTAACGGTATTGATGCTGAAATATTTGAATTTCTGGCAAAGGCCAATTCTCCCATCACACGTAAGCCCATAAGCAAGCTTAAATTCCCCCATGCAGCTATTATAGGAGGCATTATCAGAGATAACCGGGGCATCATAGCCACCGGCGATTTGCAAATACAGGCAGGAGATCATGTAGTGGTCTTTACCATGCCCGAAGCTTTTGATGCCGTCGACAGAATGTTCAGAAGTTAGAAACATCGTCTGATATATTATGACTACACGTTCGGATATCAACTTACGCTTAATCATCAAATTCATCGGTACCTTACTGATGATCCTCTCGGCTTTTATGGCTGCTAGTGCAGCCTGGGATATCATTTATCAGGAGAATACCTATCAGGCTATACTCATCAGTGCATTTATAACCTTTGGTGTAGGAGTGCTTTTTTATTATCTGACCCGGAAAAACGATCAAAAAAACATAGGAAAAAAGGAAGGTTATGTAATTGTTACTTTTACCTGGATTTTCATCTCACTTTTTGGCTCTCTCCCTTTTTATCTTTCAGGCCATATACCCTCTTTTACCGATGCTTTTTTTGAAACCATGTCAGGTTTTACCACTACTGGGGCTTCAATACTTACGGATATCGAGGTGATGCCACGCAGCCTTTTATTCTGGCGCAGCACCACCCATTGGCTGGGTGGAATGGGTATCATTGTATTAACCTTAGCCATACTTCCCATATTGGGTGTAGGGGGAATGCAGCTTTTCATTGCAGAGGCACCCGGCACCACACCCAGCAGGCTTCACCCCCGTATCACCGAAACGGCAAAACGATTATGGTTAATCTATGTGTTTTTTTCTGCTTTGCTTTGCTTCCTGCTTATGTTGGGAGAGATGGACTTTTTTGATGCCATAAATCACTCGTTCAGCACTATGGCCACAGGAGGTTTTTCTACACGCAATGCCAGTATTGCTGCCTATGGCAATTATACGCATTATGTGATTATCTTTTTTATGATTGTTGCCGGAACCAATTTCAGCCTCCTGTATTTTCTTTTAAAGGGACAGTTCAAGGCATTATTCTCCAATGAGGAGTTTCGCTTCTATATTATTTTGATGTTTAGCTTTGCCGCAATTTTCACCCTAAGTCTGTTCTTCTTTCATCATCTGGGACTGGAAAAATCTTTCAGAGACAGTCTTTTCCAAATAGTGTCTATCGTCACTACCACAGGTTTCATCACAGCAAATTATCTGGAATGGAAAGGTTTTCTTTGGTTTATTTTATTTCTGCTTATGTTTACTGGTGGATGTATTGGATCTACAGCGGGAGGTATGAAAATGATAAGGCACCTGTTGCTGTTCAAAAACAGTTCTCAGGAGTTTAAGCGCCTTATCCATCCCAACGCGGTGCTGCCCACACGCTTTGATGGAAAAACCATTGCCCCCGAGATTATATACAACTTTTTGGCCTTCTTTCTGCTGTACATCATGGTTTTCATGATTGGAGGTGCTGTGATGTCTGTGCTGGGACTGGATTTCAAAACTGCACTGGGTGCTACAGCTGCTACGCTTGGAAACATTGGCCCCGGCATAGGAAATGTCGGCCCCATAGACAACTATTCGCAAATTCCTGCAACAGGCAAATGGATACTGAGCTTCTTTATGTTGTTAGGACGTCTCGAACTGTTTACCGTATTGATATTGCTAACTCCTTCCTTCTGGAAGAAATAAATTAATATAAGGGTTTAGAGAATAATACTATGAGAACTTAACATGAATTAAACAATAACATTAAGCCATTCTATGATTTCACTCTGCATCCCAATATACAACTACGATGTTCGTCCTATGGTGAAAAGCCTTCACCAACAGGCAACGGAAGCAGCGATACCCTTTGAAATATTGCTTATCGATGATGGTTCGCGTGAGATCTATAGACAAAAGAACAGAGAATGCATGGCCCTGGCCAATGTAATGCTCGAAGAGCTGGATGCCAATATAGGCCGAAGCCGAATCAGAAATATGCTGGCCCAAAAAGCCCGTTTCCCATGGCTTATTTTCATGGATTGCGATTCGGCCTGTCCAGATACTCAATTTATTAAACGTTATTTATTCCATACTGAAGTTGAAGGGGTAATTTGTGGCGGAACAAGCTATCTTTCCCGTCCACCCTCCGAGCAAACCTATCTTCATTGGCTCTTTGGAAGCAAACGTGAGGTTAAACCCCATCATCAGCGGGCACATAAACCAAACCACTCCTTTATGTCCAATAACTTCATGATTTCATCAAAAATCATAAGAAGAATTGGATTTAATGAAAGGCTGAGAGGATATGGGCATGAAGATACCTTATTCGGACTGGAACTTCTTAAAAATAACATAAAAACCACTCATATTGACAATCCTTTGCTGCATATGGGGTTGCAGTCTGCTGATGATTTTTTGGTTAAAACAAAAGAAGGCACCTACAATTTACTCACCATTTATAGGTTGGTTAATGAAGACAGATGCCTGGTAGAGATGGCGAAACTGCTCAAAGCATGGAGGCTTTTGCGCAAACTGGGATTATGTGCCTTTGTGGGTTTGATGTTTAGCGTTTTTGAGCCTGCACTGGTCAAAAATCTAAGAAGTCATCATCCTAAACTAGCAATACTGGATTTATATAAGCTAGGAAGTCTTTGCAGCCAATGGAAAGACCAAAAGAAATCGCTACATTCCTGAGAGTTCTTCCAGGAAATGCTTCTGAATGCCAAACCGTTCCTTTATGCCTGCGATAGTGCTTAGAATAGCATCTCGCTGTGGGGGAAGATCGTGAATTTTGCGACCAATAATCATCACGTTTTTAGAGGTATGTTCTGAAGAAATAAACTCAAAGACTTTGGTTTTGTAGCCATGGGCCTCCATAATAAGGGCCCGCAGACTATCGGTAATCAGCTCTGCCTGTCTTTCCATGAGCAGTCCATGCTTAAGCATGGCCGATAGTTCATTTTTAGGATGCATTTCCTTTCTTATTTGCTTATGACAGCATGGGGCACAAACTATTAAAGCAGCATTGGATGATATCCCACGGTGGATGGCTTCATCTGTAGCGGTGTCGCAGGCATGCAGGGCAATGAGAATATCCAATTCGGGCAGATCCGTTTCCTCTATAGTACCCTGAATAAACTTTAGCTGATCAAACTCAGCTTTGACAGCAATCTCGTTGCATACATCAACCAATTCCTGTCTGAACTCTACCCCTAGCATCTTCACCCCGTCTGCATACTTTCTTTGAAGGTAATCATATAGTGCAAAGGTAAGATAGCCTTTGCCTGAGCCCATGTCGGCTACAACCAGTTTATCACGTTGGGAGAGCTGTGCAATTTCGGGTTCCAGCAATTCTATATATCTATTGATTTGAAGGTATTTATCTTTCATCTCATGCCGAACCTCCCATGCCTGATTAATAACATTAAGCTCCCTCAGCCAGATATTGCCATGCGTTTCAATAATGCGCTCCTTACTACGATTATGGGAAAAGGATATTGGGGTGGGCGTCTCTACTTTGCGGCTCAATATTTTTGCTTCCTCTTTTTTGTTAAACAATAGCCGGATGTTTTCTCCCTTAACGTACATATCGGCATGATAAAACTCACGCTTAAGCATCTCCCTAATCAAATCAACGGCTTGGTTGAGAGAATAGTTTTTGGTAACATCGTTTGTAGTATATCGATAGACGAAATTGAGCATCATGCCACTTTTAAGCTGTACCGGGCTGATGATGATATTTTTCAGGTCGGACTTTTTGTTGCGTTGTTTGCTCAGGCTTATCTTCACAAGCATGGCAGCATGGAAGTTATCGCTAAGTTTTTCCAGGAATGTTTCTATAGCTTGTTGTTGCATCAGACAAATTTAGGGATTATTTTGCGGAAGTATTACCACTCATCAAAAGAAAAAAACGATCTTCCATAAGAATGAATGCTGAAATTTTTTACTTTTACACGTACGTTTAAGGAAGACATATCTTTCCTGGATAGAAATAAATTCATTGCACCTTTAATCATATTTATTATGAAACAAATGCTTATCATTATTTCCCTTTTCCTGTTTGCTACATTGCAGGCAAATGCACAATCAGATAAGGTAGTTGGTTTTTGGATTACCGAGAAGAAAACCTCTCAGGTAGAGATTTACAAAACTCCTTCGGGCGAGTACCAAGGCAAACTGGTGTGGCTTGATGAACCTCTTGATGAAGCAGGCAGGCCAAAGAAAGACAAGGAAAATCCAAGCCAAAGCCTAAGAAACAGACCGCTGAAGGGCATAGTGCTGTTGAAGGATTTTAGCTATGATGCTTCTTCAAAAGAATGGACCGGAGGCACCATCTATGATCCTGAAAGTGGCAAGACCTATGATGCTTTTATGTGGTTGGATGGTGATAACAACCTAAACATCAAAGGCTTTGTGATGGGTATGCGTTTTATGGGCCGGTCAACTGCCTGGACCAGAGACAGACAATTGAGGCAGTAATGGTTTGCCTCTCTTAATTAGTAAGGTGTAGAGGCAGCCTTCAGGGTTTAAAATAATTCAGCCCCAGTGCATCTAGTCTGTCCTTATGCACCTCAAGCCTTGAGGTAAATTCATCAAAATTCTGTTGTGCTGTAGGAGTCCATAACACTTCTGCCAGGGCTATGGCTCTTGGGAAAACCATGTATTCCAAATGCTCCGGTGTTTTTATGTATTCGGTCCATACATTCCCTTGTCCCCCCAGTATATGGAGGGCTTCTTTTTCATTGAGCTCCGGCGGAACAGGCTTAAAGCTGTACACTTGCCTCAGGGTTAGATATCCACCTATGGCCAGGGGTTGTGTGGCAGGATCGGCCTGGTAGTAATCAAAATAGCAATAGTTAACGGGTGTCATAATTACATCGTGTCCCATTTGGGCAGCCTCAATGCCAGTCTGCATGCCCCGCCATGACATTACCGTAGCCTGGGGCGCCAGACCTCCTTCCAGTATTTCATCCCAACCGATGATATTGCGGTTTTTGGTAAGAAGAAATTTCTCTATCCTGTTGATAAAATAACTCTGTAGCTCATGCTCATTGGCAAGACCATCCGTTTCCATGCGCGTCTGGCATAGGGAGCATTGTTTCCAACGGTTCTTCAGGCATTCATCTCCTCCAATGTGGATATACCTGGAAGGAAACAAGTCTACCACCTCCGAAAGCACCCCTTCAAGAAAGGCAAAGGTTTTATCGTTGCCTGCGCAAAAAGCATCCTCAAAGATACCCCAGCGGGTTTCCACTTCATAGGGACCATGGGTACATCCCAACCCGGGATAAGCAGCCAAAGCAGCCGAGGCATGCCCCGGGAGCTCTATTTCCGGTATAACGGTAATGTGTCTTTCAGCGGCATAGGCAACTATTTCACGTATCTCATCCTGGGTATAAAAACCACCGTAAGGAATGCCATCATATTCAAAAGGTGGCCGGCCACCATGGCCTATCAGGGTTTCTTTTCTTCGTGAGCCTATTTCGGTGAGCAAGGGATATTTTTTTATTTCTATGCGCCAACCCTGATCATCGGTAAGATGCCAATGAAAGGTATTCATTTTATGCAGAGCCATCATATCGAGATATTCCTTGATGAAATCAGCATCGAAGAAATGTCTTGCTACATCCAGATGCATACCGCGATAACTAAACTGAGGATAATCACGGATGTACATAGCAGGGATTTTAAGGTTACTTAGCGGGGTGGCTTTTTGTTCATCCTCTATGGCTGCCGGAAGCAGTTGACGCAGGCTCTGAATGCCATAAAATACCCCTGCCGCATCATCACCTACAATAAGTATACGTCTGGGACGTATCTCCAGGGTGTACCCTTCGGCTTTTCCTTCTTTGGCATCAGTGGAAAAAACGATACCCCGGGAAGGCAATTCACTGCCTGGCCCATAATGTTGTACCTGAAGCTTAAGCCCGGGGATATGCCTTAATAGCTCTGTCAGATATTTGCCATGCATGCCAAGGGTGTCGTTTCCGGCAGGTACAAATAAATCCAGCTCTCCTGCCAAACGGAAATTGCCCCGTCTGCTTTCTGTTTGCACCGGTTCAGGAATGATGGAGGTCTTTGCTCTGACTCCCATGGATGTGGATACCATTAGCGTTAGGATTAATGCCACCGTGAGAGGAAACAGTTTTGCTTTCATGAGGAATATGATGAAGTTGAACTAAGTTAAATTGACATATAATATTAACGGAAATGAGCAATATTTATTGCGTGAAATAACACTATCAGTTAATAGTCACTCATTATTGTGCAATATAACCCCTAAAAGAATAACATTTGACAAAGTTGTTATGGAAAGCTTATGTTACAGACGTTTCCATGCCCTCCGTACAGCCTGTCCCGATTTTTTTCGGCAATGGAAAGCCTTCTGGTCTCTTCCTTCCAGCTTCCAGCATTTGATATAATAAGAGTCTTGCTTGACCAGGATAAAGGTAAAAGCTACAAAAACAAGCTCATAAAATAACCTGGGTGGGGTATAGTTGTGGAAGTTTTCTACATTCCTTCTTATATGGCATCTGTCCCAAAATCACGTACATTCTCACAATCTGTTGTTTAAGCAATTTGCATCTTCTTTGGCAGGATATTTTCTGATCGGTTAATAGCTGATGTTAATAGCAGATAACGTTTTTTTCAGCCTGATAATATTTAATAATCTAAAAATCCAAATCATGAACATTTACGAGATCATTAAACGGGACCACACCAGCCTCCGGGAGCTGGGAGACCAAATTATGAATGCACACGATCCTGCACAGCGAAGAGAATTATACTCAGACTACAGGACAACCCTCAAAGCACATGCCAACGCAGAAGAACGGTATTTTTACATTGCCCTGTTGGCCGACGATAAATCGCAGCAAGAAGCTAGACACAGTATTGCTGAACATCATGACATTGATGAACTGATCGAGAAGCTCGATGAGTCAGACCCCGACTCCGATGACTGGAGTGGCAATTTCCGCGATCTCAGGGATATGGTAATTCATCATCTTGATGAAGAAGAAGATGACATTTTTCCAGTAGCACAGGATGTCCTTTCTGAAAGACAACGGGATGATCTTGCGGTAAGGTATGAAGAAATGCTTTCTGAGCTTATACACCATTAAGCAACAGAGGGGTGCAAATTCCTCTTGCCAGGCTTGTAGCTCTATTATGCTTTTCCTGGCACTGCTTTTATTGCTGAATTGCACTTAATCAATTCACTGCCATTTATAATGTTACCCCATCGAAGCAAATCATTATCTTTGCCCATCTTTCCCCCTGTTGGGCAGCAAAGATGCTGATGGTTGAAAACTCTTGGCCTTTTCGAATTATATAACATTATTAACCTTTACCCTGACTATGGCGCGAATATTAATAACTGGAGGAGCAGGATTCATTGGCTCACATCTTTGTGAAAAACTCCTTAAGGAAGGAAACGATATCATTGCCCTGGATAACTTCTTTACAGGCAACAAACAAAACATTGTTCATTTGATGGGCAATCCATATTTTGAACTGGTAAGGCATGATATCACCAAAGAGTTTTTTGCTGAAGTAGATGAAATTTACAACCTGGCCTGCCCGGCATCTCCGGTGCACTATCAGTATAATCCCATCAAAACCATTAAGACCTCCGTCATGGGAGCCATTAATGTATTGGGACTTGCCAAAAGAGTAAAGGCAAAGGTATTGCAGGCTTCAACCAGTGAAGTGTATGGCGACCCTGAAATACACCCCCAGGTGGAAGAATATTGGGGAAATGTTAACCCTATTGGTATCCGTTCCTGTTATGATGAAGGGAAAAGATGTGCCGAAACACTCTTTGCTGATTATCACCGGCAAAACCAGGTGCGCATTAAAATTATCAGGATATTTAATACCTACGGCCCTCGCATGCAACCCAACGATGGCCGGGTAGTATCAAACTTCATCATCCAGGCATTGCAAAACAAGGATATTACGATTTACGGCGATGGTTCACAAACCCGAAGCTTTCAGTATATCGATAACCTGCTGGATGCTATGGTAAAGTTTATGGATACTCCCGACTCCATTACCGGACCTGTAAATGTTGGCAATCCCGATGAGTTTACCATTAAACAGCTGGCAGAGCTGGTCATTCAACTTACAGGAACCAAATCAAAAATCAACTATCATCCCTTACCGGAAAATGATCCCCTGCAACGTAAACCCGATATATCGAAAATACAATCGATTATAGATTGGGAACCCGATGTTAAGTTGAAGGATGGATTGAAAGAAACCATTGCTTACTTCAAAACGGTAATCAAAAAATAGGATTTATTAGGGCTGATGACACCATCAGGCTTAATTATTTTTTGGTGATTCTATCTATTTGTAAGGCTTATCCTGAAAGGGCAATCCCAATGCATTGGTGGCAAAAGCATAAGCCCCCATTGTAATGGCCTTGCTGGCACCAAGGCGTGATACCCCCACTCCGATACGCTTTTGCGAGTGATAGGAAACCTGTCTTTCGCAAAAAGGCACCCGTATTTGTGCAGCGTCAGCTTTGGCAAATTGCGACAGGCTCTCCTGATCCTGCAAGTCAAACACGTCCATTACCAGACGCGGAATGTTGTCTCCTTGTGCCGTTTTATAGGTGGCGTTCATCTCTTGCAGCATAGCCGGGAAAAACAGTTTTCGTGCATTGACAATGCCTCCTCCGATTACAACCAAGCCATCCAGAATGGTGACTATTTCATTGAGCGCCAGTCCCAGGGCCTTGCCAAACTGCCTAAAAGCTTCCCGGGCGGCATCCTTATTGCCCGATTCCTGTCCCAGGGCAATACGGTAGATGTTCAAAGAAGAAAGATCGGGGGAGTCATATTCTGCTGCCTGCCCATACAGCCTTGTGATAGCCCTGATGCTAATGCTTTCCTCGGCGAAGGTTTTCTCATTAAAAGGATTCCTGAGCAGCCATATTTCGGCCGCTGCCCCATTATCGCCTTTGTGCAGTTGATTGTTGACCACCAGTCCACCTCCAAACCCAATACCCAGGGTAATGCCAATGAGGTTTTTATAGGTTCTCGTGCTTCCTGCTTTCTGAAGCTCGTGGTTGATCTCCGGCAGAAGTCCATACATAGCCTCCCCGTAGGCAAAAAGGTCGCCATCGTTGTTAATAAAAACAGGGAGGTTAAAATGCTCTTCCAGCATGGGACCCAGGGCAACCCCGCCACGGAAGCCCGGCAGATTGCCCAGGTCGCCGATAATTCCGTTGGTATAATCGGCCGGCCCCGGAAAGGCAAAGCTTATGGCTACGGGTTCTTCGTCCATTTGCCTGAGAATCGTTTCAAATCCAAGAATGATATTTTGTAAACATTTCTCTAAATCGTGACCCTGTGATGGCAAGATAAAGGGCTCCACAATTTCCTTTTGTTGCTTCACAGCAGAAAATACAAAATTGGTGCCCCCGGCATCAAGGGTCATTACCGCATGAGATGCAATATGGTTTTCCATTTTCTTCTTTTTTTTATAGCAAAGGTCAAACAATTCCCAGGCCAATCATTACAGTACCACCATAGGCAAAAAAACTGGCTGCCCCAAAGGCGCAAAGGTATTCCCATTGCCGACATCGGTATAATTATGGAGGACCAACAGGATTTAAAGCAAAATCAGTTCGGATATGCTGTAGCTTGTATCTAAAAACAATTATTTCAAAATAATGTTGCCGAAAAATCCGGGAAGGTGAAAATTTGGGGCAGGCCAATCAATAGCATTCCAGGAAACAAAATGAGGAACATTGGTCTTGTCACCACATTTATAGAAATTGCCCCTCAACGGCATCCCGGGTTTAAATACCAGGTCTTTATGCCGAAAGAAGACCGATGAAGGTATGATCAACACCAACTGCCAATGCACATCGCCTTCCAGCGAAAGGGGGGCTGTATGGCCCAGGCTCGATGATTTCTGCAAAGCTGCCATTACGTGTGCGGTGGCCTTTTCCTTTGAACCATCCCTGCCATGCCAGCCCAGCAACTGTGCCCCGATGCAATTGGTCTCCAGGTTGTAATACCCGCTATCATCAAAGGAGCAGAAAAACTCGCAGCAGCTGTCTTCCCATACCGGTCCATTCGACTGTAGGGTAACCGCTTGGGCATGCTGCTCCTTCACATCATATTTGAGGTAGAGATGTGTTTCATCGTAAGCCATGGCAAAGCGCACAGAAGGCAAATAGGGAAAGGCAGGCCAGTTGATGGTATCGATCAGCTCTCCTTTCTGCTGATCAAGCAATTTATCCACTTTGCCAAGGGCAGCATCAGCCAACTTAATTTGAGGAACTTCTAATGTTTTCATCCGTATGTGTTTGTGAGGTAAAATTAAAACATATTTTTTGATAGTTTGGCCTTTGGCTGTTGGCTCAGACGTGGGGCTTCCCATGTGAAAGGACAAAAAATAGTGACCTTGTGCTCTCTTAGAAAAATAACCAGGCATACTTTTCCAGAGAAATTCCACATAAGAGTGTTGATAATCATTGTAACCAAAGAGCGTTATCTGTATTTTCAATAACCAATACAGATTATGTAACCCCTATAAGGCAACAAACATTCCATCTACACCCTTTTCCGGGCATTTCCGCCCGTCATGACATTTTGACATGACAGCGTTCCTCACTTTTCCAGACATTTCCTCTCTTTTCCTTGCTACCCAATATATAACTGCCAATATATCAGTCTTTTTGGGGAATGCTTCACTGGCAACCAATACCTATAGCGAATCGAATAGAATACACATGACGGAATCGGGCCTTTTTCCCTTGAGTGGTAATTTGCAAGTTACAAGTTCTTTTCTCCATCTCCCTAATTTCTACCACAGATTGAATTAATCCCGGAGGGATGGAATGTTTAGTGTGCCGGGCATAGATTATTACCAACGGGTGTAAGTCCCGAGAGAGCCGTAATGGCCGGAATCTCATAGCCGAAAGCAAGGGTGTCTGCCGTGAGGTAGAATCTGAAGGAAGCTGAAGGCAAAGATTTGTTGCGACGAACAGAAACCTGATATAAGGCTGTTTTTGCCGGGTAACTGAGCTTTGGATCAGGACGCCCCATAGTCATTCGGAAGGCAAGGGCAGTAAATCAGGCGCAGGAAATCGATGGTTGTAACGTTTACCCCGGGAGATCTTTCGTGCTTCTTCAGCAAAGAAGATAAACCAAGGGTAACTATTGGTGAATGCACGGAAGAAGTCAGCAGCGAACATAGTACCGCTACCATAACAGCGGGAAGGTTCAAATCTATTAATTAAAAGAAGCGTATCGAAAATGCGTAAAAACAGAGAGCAACAGAAAAAAGGAATGGTCAGACAACTTAATTTATTCCAAGACCAGATACAACCTGCCAACTCCCATGAAGGCCGCACCGGAAATGAGAATTGTACAGGAGTTGAACTGTTATCGCAATTGGAGAGCCAACGCATCTTGACGGAGAATTTGTTGGAAGCAGTGGTAGATTATGGAAACCTACGCAATGCGTACCAGCGTGTTAGACAAAACAAGGGCAGCGCAGGGATAGACGAGATGGATGTTGAAGCTTTGGGCAAGTGGTTAAACAAGAGCCTGATCACCTTTCGGGAGACATTATTGGCTGAGAATTACCAGCCAATGTCGGTGCGCAAGGTTATGATCAGGAAGCCGGACGGTGGCGAGCGAATGCTCGGCATCCCAACGGTGAAAGACCGCATGCTCCAGCAAGCCGTACACCAGATTCTGTCCCGATATTACGACCCCCTATTCAGCGAGAACAGTTTTGGTTTTCGTCCGGGTCGCAACGCCCACCAAGCCATTTTACAGGCCAGTAAATTTGTTAGCTCTGGCAAAGAGTGGGTTGTGGACATAGACTTGGAGAAGTTCTTCGACAACGTCAACCACGACAGGCTAATGCAACGACTAAGTAAAGGAATAGGAGATAAGCGACTACTAAGGTTGATAAAATCCTACCTGAAATCTGGGATTATGTCAGATGGCTTGACAGAACAACGTATAGCCGGAACGCCACAAGGCAGTCCGCTTTCCCCGTTATTATCCAACATCGTCCTTGACGAATGGGATAAAGAAATGGAGAATCGCGGACACGACTTCTGCCGCTATGCAGATGACTGTAACATTTATGTCAAAAGCAGAAAAGCAGGAGAACGGGTGCTGAACTCAATGGTGAAATACCTTGAGAAGAAACTAAAACTTAAAGTCAACCGCCAAAAGAGTGGTGTTCGACACTGCTCAGAAGCAACATTCCTTGGGTACACCCTGTTGGAAGAAGGCAACATACGTGTTTCAGATAAGTCTATAAAACGCTTAAAGGACAAAGTCCGGGAAATAACCCGACGCAACAGGGGAGTAAGGTTCGAGCAGCTAATCAAAGAGCTTAATGCTGTAATTATAGGCTGGGCGAACTACTTTTACCTTGCCAATCGATGGCTGTCAGTAATAAGAGACATCGATGGGTGGATAAGAAGAAAGCTACGATGTTACCGACTTAAACAGTGCGGTCGCAGGTACACTATCTTCAAATTTCTGCACAATCTGGGTATTCCTGAAAACACGAGCTGGAATGTAGTGATGTACTCACAAGGCTGGTGGGCTATGTCCATTAAACAAGCAGTTGGTAAAGCAATGGGTATTAAATGGTTTGCCCAGATTGGGCTTCATTCACTACTCTTACAAGTTCAACGGTAAATTAATAGAAACCGCCTTGGTACGAAAAAACGTATGCCAGGTGGTGTGGGGGGACAGCGGCGCGAGCCGCTTCCTACCCGAATTAGCAATAAGCGTTAGAAAAAACAAACGCGCTGCGAAAACCTTTAGGTGCAGGAACATCACTTTACGACAGCGCAATGGCAATTAATACCAATAGCGAATTGATATATATAAATGACGGAACAGGTTTCAGCATGTCCCAGCAGCTAAAAACCCTGAAAGGGTTTAACAACAATAGCCGCGGGTGAAACCCGTGGTTAATAAACGGCACACATCACAACAACCCTGAAAGGGTTGAACTTTTTATAACAGAACCTCTTTACATTACAACAAATTGTTGAACCCCTTCAGGGTTCATCTCGCTGAATATCTAACCATCCCATAGGTTTCACCTACGGCTATTATGGTTGAACCCTTTCAGGGTTCTAATTTCTTGCGCTACCTTATTCTGGAAAACCATCATAGAACCCTAAAAACCGAAACACAACATATTATCGGGAAAACAAATATAATCAATGATTCATCAGCAGCTAAAAACCCTGAAAGGGTTTAACAACAATAGCCGCGGGTGAAACCCGTGGATAATGAACGGCATATTACAACAACCCTGAAAGGGTTGAACTATTTATAACAGAAATTCTTCGTTAAAATCTATTCCTCTGAGGAATACACCTGGCTTTTACGCCGATATTATGGACTGGAATCACCCTTCCCGGTCATCCTGAACTCGTTTCAGAAAGGGAAGGGCCGGGTATGGGTCAAAAGATCGTGGATGGGTCAAAAAACAAGGGATACAAAGTCTTTATCCCCTTTTCTTAAAAAGCATTAACTTTATTGCTCAAATTCTTAAACAATCCATTCAAACCCAAAATGCGTATGAAAAATCTGTTCTATTTAATGGCCATTTTCATCTTTGCTTCCTGTGCCCAGGAACAAAGTGAGATCAAGACCTACTCCATCGAGGAGTTTTACAAAAACACCAACATCTCCGGCGGAATATTCTCGCCCGATGAAACCCGTCTGCTTGTCAGCAGCAATGAAACCGGGATTTATAATCTTTTTGAAATCGACATCCAGGAGGGGATAAAAACCCAGCTCACTTTCTCCACCCAGGAATCCTATTTCCCTGTAGGCTACATATATGAAACCAACCAGGTTCTGTATCGTGCTGACCAGGGAGGGAATGAGATTACGCACATCTACCTGCTCAATGCCGATGGTACATCAACCGACCTTACGCCGGGAGAACAAGAAAACACCTCGTTTGGGGGTTGGAGCAGCGACAAAAAATCTTTTTACTACCTCTCCAACCTGAGAGATTCGCGCTTTTTTGATTTCTACAAAATGAATACGTCTGATTTTCAATCAGAGATGCTGTATCAAAACGATCAGGGGATGAATATTTCAGGCCTTTCCAAAGATGAAAGCTTAATGGCCCTGGTAAAATCAGTCACGACCAGCGAAAATCAGTTGTTCCTCCTAAACCGCGCAACTGGTGAGACAACAGAGATCTCATCTCCCGAAAAACCCGGAAGCTACAGTGCATCGGGATTCAGTAATGATGGCAAATATTTCCATTATATCACCGATACCGATGGTGAGTTCGCCTACCTGGTTCGCTACGAAATTGAAACAGGAGCGCGGGAAACCATTTTCTCGAGCAATTGGGACGTGATGTACAGTTATTTGAGTGAAAACGAAAAATACAGGATCATTGCCATCAATGAAGATGGAAAGAATTCGCTGGTTATTCAGGAAAACGCCTCCGGCGAAGCCGTGAATTTCCCCGACATCCCTGATGGCGACATTATGGGTGTAAACATATCAGACAGTGAAAACCTCATGCGCCTGACCGTGGGAACCTCCAAGGCTCCTGCCAACCTGTACATGTTTAGCTTTGCCGATGGCAATCTCAAAAAACTCACAGAAGTATTAAATCCTGACATCAATCCTGATGACCTTGTCTCAGCAGAAGTAGTCAGGTATAAATCCTTTGACGGACTTGAGATTCCCGCTATTTATTACAAGCCTCTTAATGCATCCAAAAGAAACAAGGTTCCGGCATTGGTATGGGTTCATGGTGGACCCGGGGGTCAGTCAAGGGTTGGATATTTTTCACTCATACAGTTTCTTGTCAACAATGGCTATGCTGTTCTGGCAGTAAATAACCGCGGAAGCAGTGGCTACGGAAAAACATTTTTCAAACTGGACGATCGCAATCATGGCGAAGGTGATTTGCAGGACTGTATATGGGGTAAAAAATGGCTTCAGGAGCAGGAATACATCGATGCTGATAAAATTGGCATAATTGGTGGAAGTTACGGCGGTTATATGACCATGGCTGCGCTAACTTATGCCCCCGAAGAATTTGCTGTAGGAGTAAATATTTTCGGCGTGACCAACTGGCTGAGAACCCTTAAATCCATTCCACCATGGTGGGAATCATTTAAAGAAGCCCTGTACACCGAAATGGGTGACCCCAATACAGAAGACTCCCTTCGCCTCCACCGTATTTCGCCCCTGTTTCATGCACATAACGTAACCAAACCTCTTATGGTGCTTCAGGGAGCCAACGATCCAAGGGTTCTGCAGGTTGAATCAGACGAAATCGTGAATGCTGTGAAACAAAACGGAGTGCCTGTAGAATATGTACTTTTCCCCGACGAGGGACATGGTTTCAGGAAAAAGGAAAACGAAATAAAAGGCTATGGCCAGATACTAACCTTCCTGGATACGTATCTTAAGGCAAAAGAGAATTAAATCTTTACTCTTCAAGACATGGAAACGTCCGCCCACTTTTCAAGACATGGAAAGTCCTGCGGACGTTTCCTTTCCCGAAATAAAATCGGGACAAGCTGTCTTGAAGCAGTGGCTATTGGTTCTTTTGACCCTCCCCCCATTCACACCTCTAAGCCGCCCAACCTAGGGTTCACGCATGAAGAGAGAATCACCACCTGCTAAAAACCCTGAAAGGGTTTAACAACAATAGCCGTGGGTGAAACCCGTGGAAAATGAACGGCACATTGCAACAACCCTGAAAGGGTTGAACTTTTATAACAGAAATTCTTCGTTAAAATCAATTCCTTCCTGCCTCAATAATTCAATTAATTCATCCCTAAATGAAACCTTATGATGATGCTCTTCCTGCTTCTTTATGTAATTAATCAAAATATCCTTTTCAGCGTATGATTTGGTAAAAGCCGCATAACCATCCTGCCATCCGGTAAATCCAGGGAAAATATTTTCGCTCTTTATCATTAAAGATGATGAAACTTTAATGTCTTTGATCAAATCTGCCAAATTCTTAGTCGGATGCAAATGAGTGGCAATATGCAGATGATCTTCCACCCCATTTATTTGATATAAAACACATTTATTATTCTTGATCACCCCCCATATAAACCGATATAGTTTTTCACGGTAATCTTTTATAAGGACATATTCCCTGTCTTTCGTGGAAAAAACAATATGATAAAGAATTTGCGTATATGTTCCCATACTCCTCGTGTTTAAATTCTTTCAAATATAATTTCGTAATATTGTTGAACCCCTTCAGGGTTCATCTCGCTAAATATCTACCAATTCCGTAGGTTTCACCTACGGCTATTATGGTTGAACCCTTTCAGGGTTCTGATTTTCTGCGCTACCTTATTCTGGAAATCTGTCATAGAACCCTAAAAATCGAAACAAACATATTCTCAGGGAACAAATATAATCAATTAATCACCACCTGCTAAAAACCCTGAAAGGGTTTAACAACAATAGCCGCGGGTGAAACCCGTGGATAATGAAAGGCATTTGTTCAACAACCCTGAAAGGGTTGAACTATTTTATAGCAGAAACTCTTTACATTACAACAAATTGTTGAACCCCTTCAGGGTTCATCTCGCTGAATATCTAACCTTCCGTAGGTTTCACCTACGGCTATTATGGTTGAACCCTTTCAGGGTTCTAATTTTCTGCGCTACCTTATTCTGGAAATCTGTCATAGAACCCTAAAAACCGACACACACATATTATCAGAAAACAAATATAATAAATTATCAATAGATGCTAACAACCCTGAAAGGGTTTAACGACAATAGCCACGGGTGAAACCCGTGGATAATGAAGGGCATTTGTTCAACAACCCTGAAAGGGTTGAACTATTTTATAGCAGAAACTCTTTACATTACAACAATATTGTTGCACCCCTTCAGGGTTCATATCGATGAATATCAATCAATTCCGTAGGTTTCACCTACGGCTATTATGGTTGAACCCTTTCAGGGTTCTAATTTCTTGCGCTACCTTATTCTGGAAAACTATAAGAGAACCCTAAAAGCCGAAACAAACATATCATAAGGAAACAAATATAATAAAATAATCATCAGCTGCTAAAAACCCTGAAAAGGTTTAACAACAATAGCCTCGGGTGAAACCCGTGGATAATGAACGGCACATCACAACGACCCTGAAAGGACTTTTCATAAAAGAAAAATAAACATAACTATCTTAAATATTCAACAAACAATCAGGACAGGAGTCACCCTTCCCGGTCATCCTGAGAGCCAACACCCCCACGCGGGCGAAAAATGTGATTATGACAATGAGTGAGCTTGATTAAGGATTTTACGTATTTCTTTCTTTCTTCTTCTTTTGCCTTGAAGCAAAAGAAGCAAAAGAAGCAAAAGTTCAAGGCTGCGGATAATTTTATGTGGTCATAATTTGATTAAATAGGCCACATTGAGCTCGCCCTCCGGGCTCGGTTCCCGACAAGTCTAAGTTCACTCCGCTAAAAGTTTGAATGTTCCGCAAAGAAAGTTTTTATCATTGAATAATGATTACTGCTTGCGGAACTGCAAACTTTTAATGTGCTCATAATTTGATTAAATAGGTCACATTGAGCTCGCTGAGGGCTCGGTTCAAAAAGCTCCGTTTCACTAAGACTTGTTACCGGGAATTCTCCAAGGCCGGATGGGCGCTCCGATCAATACTATAATTAATTTTTAGATGAGTATAATTTTTACGCACAGAGAATCAATTAATTACAAAGTTGTCATTGGTAACTCGTTTCAGGAAGGGAAGGGCCGGGGATGGGTCAAAAGACCCGAAAGGGAGTCGCACCGTCCCCATATATTCAAGAGCTCTCATTCCAGACGTTTCCATGTCATCCGGACGATGGAAAGTCTTCTATTTATCCCAACTTTTGCATATTTTTGCAATGGCCGGGTTTTAAAATTAATTACACCTTAAACTTTTTAAACCCTAAACATCATTAAACCCTAAACTAATAAACCCTAAACCTACAAACCATTCATGTATATCTCTCTCTTAGACTGGATCATAATTGGCGGATTTCTCGTCTTTAGTATGGGCATCAGCCTGTATATGTCGAAACGGGCGGGTAAAAGCACCAGCGACTTCTTCCTTACCGGACGCAACCTCCCCTGGTATGTGGCCGGCACAAGCATGGTGGCCACCACCTTCGCTGCCGACACCCCACTGGCCGTGACCGAACTGGTGGCCCAGGGCGGTATCTCGGGCAACTGGCTGTGGTGGAACATGCTCTTTGGCGGTATGCTTACCGTATTCTTCTTTGCCCGACTGTGGCGCAGGGCAGGCATCATGACCGATACCGAATTTGTGGCCATCCGCTATTCAGGCCGTGAAGCCCGTTTCCTGAGAGGATTCAGAGCCATATACATCGGGGTGATCATGAATGCTGTGGTCATGGCATGGGTAAACCTGGCCATGGTGAAAATCCTGCAGGTGATGTTTCCCGACCTGACCGTATTTGGCCTTAGCCACGTGAGCCTGCTGGGCATTCATTTCAGCGCGCACCTGATGGTGGTGGGCATGATGATGCTCTTTGTGGCCGTCTATTCGTCGATCTCGGGCTTATGGGGGGTATCTATAACCGATTCGTTCCAGTTTGTCATAGCCATGGGTGGAAGCATCATCCTTGCGGTGGTGGCCCTGCGTCATGTGGGGGGTATCGACGGACTGAAAGAATCGCTGGCTCACGTAGACTGGGTATTTGATTTTCTGCCCGTGGTGGGCTCTGATGCCGGTCTTAACACCAGCGGAATATTACGCATGAGTGTGGTGGCGGTGGTGGCCTACCTGGGCGTGCAGTGGTGGGCCAGCTGGTATCCCGGTGCCGAACCCGGGGGCGGTGGTTATGTTGCCCAGCGGATGATGTCGGCAAAAGACGAAAAGAATTCTCTCTTTGCCACGCTGTGGTTTCAGATAGCCCATTTCGCCATCAGGCCCTGGCCATGGATCATCGTTGCACTGGCCGCGCTGGTCATGTATCCCGACGCCACCGACAAAGGAGCCACCTACGTGATGGTCATCCGCGACCTCTTGCCTTCGGGTCTTATGGGACTTCTGCTGGCCGCTTTCCTTGCCGCCTATATGTCGACCATCGCCTCGCAAACGGTTTGGGGCACCTCCTACATCGTCAACGACCTCTACAAACCCTTTATTAAACCCGGTGCCGACGAGAAGTACTACGTAAAGGTGTCGCGCATCACCACCTTTCTGCTGATTATCTTTTCGCTGCTCATCACCACCCAATTCGACCGCATCAGCGACGCCTGGCGATTCATCCTTGCCTGTAGCGGTGGCATCGGGGTTGTGTTGTTGCTACGTTGGTTCTGGTGGCGCATCAATGCCTGGTCAGAGATAGCCGCCATGATAGCACCCTATGCCGTATATCCTATCCTGGCCTTTCACTACAAGATGGATTTCGAGCCTACCCTACTCATCATAGTAGCCTGGTCAACCCTGGTGTGGCTTACGGTGACTTTCCTCACCAAGCCTACCAAAAACGAGAAACTGCTGGAGTTTTACAAAAAAGTGCATCCCGGGGGCATAGGCTGGAAGCCTGTGGCAGACCAGTTGCCAGAAGTTGAGGGCGACAAAGGCTTCGGGATGATGTTTGTAAATTATTTCGCCGGATGTTTCCTGGTACTGTTTTCCCTCTTTGGCATCGGCCGCCTGATTTTCGGTCAGTACACCTCAGCCATCATATTCCTGGCCATCGCAGCCGTAGCCGGGTTTATCATCTACCGTAACCTCTCGAGAGTGGGCTGGGAGAAGGTGATAAAATAAAGTGAAAAGTGAAAAACTAAAAGTGAAAAGTGACTTAATCTGGAAGTTGGAAGAAAGATACGGGAAGACTTTCCATCGTCCGCAGGACATGGAAACGTCTGGTTTAAAAGCTCTTATCTCCTACTCTCATATCGCTTCGCGTCGGGATGGCCCATCCGCCATGGAAGGGTGACGCCTGTCCTGACTTTTCTTTTGACCCATCCCCGGCCCTTCCCTACAAGTATGGAAGGGTGACGCCTGTACCAACTTTTCTGCTATACCCCTAAATTGCACAGGAAATAACTTCACTATTTTTTCTGATAAGTGCCTGCATCCATAAACCAGCACTGCTCCCTTACCATTCATCCCAATCAAGCAGCATAGACGGATCATCCCGAAATCTATTCAGGATATAAACGCCTGGATTACAGCTGGAAGCTGAAAGGAAGAAAATGCCCCAGCGGGGCATAATATCGATAGAAATAAATCCACATGTAGATAATGGGCACTGTGAAATCCTTTTGTGCAGGGAAAACACTCTTTGGCAGCGCAATGGCACCCGACTGGCCTGCTTTTATGTGACTTAAAATAATTACCTTTGACAAATAATGTCAAAACAATTGTTGTCAATAATGGAAACTTTAGGAGAGATTATCAGAAGACATCGAAAACACAAAGAACTTCCTCTGCGTAAGGTTGCCGCAGACATAGATATTGATCAGGCAATTCTGAGTAAAATTGAAAGAGGGCAACGCAAAGCAACCCGCGAAAAGATCATAAAACTATCTTCTTGCTTTGGCATTAAGGAGGAGCATTTGCTGGTGGCATGGCTGGCCGACAAGCTGGTATATGAAATTATTGATGAAAAGCATGCCCTTAAAGCGTTAAAAGCAGCTGAAGAATTGATAACCTACAAAAAGACAACAACCCCAGCGGACCGGCAAGAGATCATAGAAAAACTGAAGGAGGTATTGAAAAATGAGGCTCGCGTGAAAACCGCCTGGATCTTTGGCTCCTTTGCAAGAAATACAGACCAACCGGATAGTGATCTGGATCTTATGATAGAAATGACAGAAGGGCATAATTATTCTATGTTCGATCTGATGGATATATCGCATTCCATTGAGCAACAGATTCATAAAAAGGTTGATATGGTTGAAAAAGGTGCGCTGAAAGATTTTGCCCTTACATCCGCCAAAAAGGATTTTATAAAAATATATGGATAAGCCAACCTCAAAGGAACGTATTGATCGCATCCAACACATCACCATCACCCATCACAGTTCACACATCACTTTTCACTTTTAGCTATTAGTTCTTAGTTTTTCGTTTTTAGTTCATTTTTCACCATTCTCTTCTCAATTTCTTCAAGCGAAACACCTTTGGTTTCGGGCATCATCTTCCATACGAAAAGCAGTTGCAAGACCATCATAAAGGCAAAGAAGGCAAAGATGGGCGCTTGTCCGAAACGTCCGGCCAGATAAGGAAATCCTCCTGCTATAACGGCTGCGAAAACCCAGTGGGTGCCACTACCCAGCGAATTGCCCCACGAACGAACCTTATTGGGGAAAATCTCTGAAATAAAAACCCAAATCACAGCACCTTGTCCGATGGCATGGGCGGCAATAAATACAAACAGCAATGCAGGCAGTAAGATGGTGCCCGTACCAACACCGGTAGCAAAAACAAAAGACACCAGCGAAAGGGAAATAATATAACCAATGGAGCCTACATACATTAAAAACCGGCGACCCATGCGATCAATGAGTGCCAGTCCAAGCATGGTAAATACAATATTAACAACACCGATACCTACCGACGAGAGCAATGCTGAACCGGCAGCCATACCCGATGATTCAAAGATGCGGGGAGCGTAATATATGATGGCATTGATACCCGACACCTGGTTGAAAAAGGCAAAAAGAATCACCAGCAATATGGGTAGGCTATAGCGACCCGAGAAGAACTCTTTCAATCCTGCCTCAGATTTCTTAAACCGGCTTTCCTTAATGGTTTGGAGCGATTTTTCTGCATTGGCAGGATCGATAATGGCTAAAATGCGCAAAGCCTCGTCATCTTCGCCTTTTTTAAGTACCAGCCAACGAGGGCTTTCGGGCACCAGCAATACCAATATGGCAAACAAAAGGGCAGGAAAGGCTTCTACACCCAGCATCCAGCGCCATGACTCGCCAACTCCTGCACCAATAACCCAGTTGGAAAAATAGGCCACCATGATGCCCAACACAATATTAAACTGGAACAGAGCCGTGAGCTGTCCTCTTTTTTCTTTGGGCGATAGTTCGGCGATGTACATGGGTGCCACCACCGAGGAGGCCCCTACACTTAATCCGCCAATAAAGCGGAAAAACATCAGGTACCAGGGGTCAGGCGCCAGGGCCGAGCCTACTGCCGAGGCCAGGAATACCACGGCAATGATGAACAAGGTCTTTTTCCGGCCCAGGTACTGCGCGGGCATCCCGCCTAAAAGGGCGCCGATCACTGTGCCATACAAGGCCATGGCAACCATCTGCCCGGTCATGGCGTTGCTCATCTGCCACAGCTGCTGTACGGTTCGCTCTACCCCCGATATAAGAGCCGTATCCATACCAAAAAGAAAGCCACCCAACGAAACGCTGAGTGACCAGAAATAAATTTTGTGTCTGTTCATCATAATTTTGTTCGTTTTATTGTGCCCTGATGCTCCAAATGCCCCCGACAGGAGTATCCAACACCGGGCTGGTTAATGAATAAAAAGATAAACGCAATTATTTTCCACATCATGCAGCCAAGGCTACACTCAGAGCATTTCAATCCTATTGAAAAGATCGCAGAACCTGCGATCTTTAACTGCTTTATACAAACCGCAGACTTATATCCATGGCTTTTACCGTATGGGTCAAGGCACCCACAGAGACCATATCGACCCCTGTAGCGGCCACTTCCAGCAGGTTTTTCTGATCCATATTTCCGGATGCTTCGGTAAGGGCTTTGCCATTGACAAGTTTCACGGCCCTGCTCATGGTCTCCATATCCATATTGTCGAGCATAATGATATCGGCCCCGGCATCCAGCGCTTGCTGCACCTGCTCCAGCGATTCCACTTCCACCTCAATCTTCAGGGTTTGGGGAGCATGGGCGCGGGCAGCCATAACAGCAGGAATAATACCACCTGCGGCTTTAATATGATTGTCTTTTATGAGCACTCCATCAGAAAGATTCATTCTGTGGTTGAAGGCGCCCCCTGATTTTACGGCATATTTCTCCAGCACCCGCATTCCGGGATTGGTTTTGCGGGTATCGACGATTTTCAGTGAGGTACCCGAAACCGATTGGGTTAACAAGGCTGTCTTTGTGGCAATGCCCGAGAGATGCTGTAGGAAGTTCAGGGCAACTCTTTCGCCGCTTAAAATGGCATGAGCAGGACCGGCTATTTCTGCCAGCAAATTGCCGTTTTGCACCTTATCGCCATCCTTGCAAAGCGTCCTGAACTCAACCTTTTCATCCAGCAAAGAGAATACCTTACGCACAAGTTCCAGCCCGCAAATCACTCCCTCTTCCTTGGCTATAAAATTTCCTTTCACCATTGTATCGGTTGGTACCACACTGCTGGTGGTAACATCTCCTGTTCCCAGGTCCTCGGCAAGGGCCAGGGCTATTATTTTCTCTACTGAATCGTTTATATACATAATCATCTGACATTACAGGTGTTTATTGTAGGCAGAGCCGGTCGGGACCTTCAGCTCTGCAAAGGGTGTATCTTGAAGGAATAGTCTTCTCTGAAATGAGAGCCCAGGCTTTCTTTTCTTTTTAGGGCAGATACCAGAATTTCCGCCGATATCATAGCCATATTGAATACCTCCATTTGCGAAGGGTTTTCAAATTTTGACCGACCTAATGCCTGGCAAATCTCTTGTACTTCAGCCAGGGCTGTCTTCAATCCGGTTTCATTACGGGCAATGCCTCCGTGCTTCTGCATCAAGGCCTTAAGGTGATTTTTCATCTCCTCAGCATCTTCAACCGAAGTATTGGCCTCGAAGAACTGCGCAGATGGCAGAGAATGGGGTTCAGAGATAGGATGGCTGTTGATAAACCCGGCGGCCTGCGAAGCAAACACCAGGCATTCGAGCAACGAATTGCTGGCAAGACGGTTGGCACCATGAACCCCGGTGCAGGCCGCTTCGCCACAGGCAAAAAGACCCGGAATACTGGTTTGTGCATGAACATTGGTTTTTATCCCTCCCATAAAATAATGTTGCACAGGCAAAACAGGTATCATGTCGCGCTCCATCTTCAAACCATCAAGAGAGCAGGAGGTATAAATGGTTGGAAAACGTTGTGAGAGAAATTTGGCCGAACGGGAGGTGATATCCAGGAACACATGATCGGATCCTTCTTTTTGCATCTCGAAGAAGATCTCACGAGCGACTACATCGCGGGGAGCAAGGTCTTTCATAGGATGCCTGAATTGCATAAATGCCTCGCCGGAGGAGTTGCGCAAAACAGCTCCTTCACCCCTTACAGCTTCTGAAATAAGCGAAAACGATTCTGCATTCCCTGGTTTATAATAGGCCGTAGGATGAAACTGCACAAACTCCATGTCCTGCATCTGTGCCCCGGCGCGCATGGCTGCAGCAATTCCATCGCCGGTAGTACCTTTTCGATTGGTGGTATGCTGGTAAATGCTTCCAATGCCCCCGGTGCAAATCACCACATGGGGTGCCAGCAAAGTATTAAAACCATCGCTGTTGGTCACTATCCCACAGGCCCTGTTGTGATCGCTGGTGAGGATATCGCTCAGGAAATGGTTCTCTAAAAGGTGAATGTTTTTTCTGCCTCTTACCAGGGCCGATAATTTTTCCATTACCAAACGGCCTGTTGCATCGCCTCCGCAATGCAGAATGCGCTCACGGGTATGAGCTCCTTCCATGGTGGTATGCCAGTTTCCCTGATCATCGGTATCAAAATCCACCCCCATGGAAGCCAGCCTGGCAATCTCGGCAGGACCTTTTACCACCATAAGCCTGGCGCTCTCTTCATGGGCAATACCCGCGGCAGCCAGCAAGGTATCTTCGAGATGAAGCTGAGCGTCGTCTTCCTTATCTACGGCAGCCGCAATGCCTCCCTGGGCAAGCGAAGAATTGCATTTTTCGATGGGCGTTTTTACCACCAGGGCAACGGAGAGCTTGGGGTCGAGCAACAGGGCGGTATAAAGTCCCGATAAACCACCACCGACAATGATCACATCAAAAGAGTGTGAAGTTTTCGGTTGACTGTTGAATAGGAACCTTCTCATGGGCCACAAAGCTTGTATATATTTAGTTTACCTCCAACATGCGCATCAAGGGGATACGTGCCTTATCCATTAACTCTTTATCCATTTCTATTGGATGACTCATATTTTGTAAGCTCCTCAGCACATGGGCAATACCGGTTTTCTTCATATTGGGGCAAATGAAACGTGGTGTGAGGCTTACAAACTTCTTCTCAGGATGTTTTTTCTTCAGCGGGTGCAGGATGCCCATTTCGGTTCCCACGATAAAGGAATCGTGGGCACTCTTTTCGATAAAGCTGAGCATTTGCCCGGTACTACCGACAAAATCAGCCTGCTGGAGTACGTCAGGGCGGCATTCGGGATGCACCACAAATAATGCACCGGGGGTTGACTCTTTGGCTATTTTTACATCGATGGCCATTACCTCTTCATGAACCGGACAATACCCCTTGAAAAGAACAAATTCCTTTTCTGGTATCTGGCTTGCCGCATACGATCCCAGGTTTTCATCGGGCAGGAAGATGATTTTCTTATGGGGTAAGGAGCGGATAATTTTTACCGCATTGGCCGATGTGCAGCAGATATCACTCAGGGCTTTTATCTCGGTGGAGGAATTGACATAACTGACCACGGCAGCATCGGGGTGGTTATTCTTTAGCTCAATAACATCCTGTGCCGTAACCATATCTGCCATAGGGCATCCGGCCTGGGGCACGGGCAACAGTACCGTTTTTTCAGGACTTAGTATTTTGGCAGTTTCAGCCATAAAGCTCACCCCACAGAAAACGATAAGTGGATGAGGTAGTTCGGCAGCCAGCTTGCTCAGGGCAAACGAATCACCCACATGATCAGCAATGTCCTGAACATCGGGAACCTGGTAATAATGAGCCAGAATAACGGCGTTTTTCTCTTCTTTTAAGCGGAGAATCTCTTCCTGGGTTTTATTAAAAGACATTTTCTTACTTTAAACTACAAAGGCAGATTACCATTCTCTGCCCTAAATCAGGGAGCAAAAATACTAATTTATTAAGAACAAGTAAAAGTGAAAATGAACTTTGATGAATGGAGGGGTTGCAACCAGGGCAAATCAATCATGCAATGCGGCAACAAATCTAGGCCAGCGCACGATAAATTTTGTCTCCCCGGCTTGTGCCTCTCCCGATCACCAATAACCCTAAGGCCATTAACCTCTTTTTTGATCAGCGACACGTCTGCCTTTTTGTCTATAATCTAATGCTCCAATAGGGTAAAGTTATCCCTGTTCGTTAGAAAAAAACGATAATACCTGGCCATTGCAGTATTATTCTGTCCTGATATTCTCTGCAGGATTCATCTTAAGAAGCTTCATGGATTGAAGGAATACGGTTGTTAGTGCTACCACGATTACGATGGTAAGTGGAATAACATAAAACCAGTAATCGGGTGAGATACGAACCGCATACGAATCGAGCCATTTTTCTACCAGTATATACGCGGTTGGAAGAGCCACGGCCGCTCCCAATATCCACAAGTAAATATAATCTTTAAACAGAAGCTGGAAAATGCTGAGCGAATTTGCGCCCAACACTTTACGGATGCCTATCTCTTTGCGCTTTTGCTCTGCCGTATAGGCTGCCAGGCCCATCAATCCCAGGATGGTGATTAAAATCACCAGGATGGAAAACAACAGAAATACCACGCCAAATCTCTTTTCTCCTAGGTTTTGGCTGTTATAAAAGTCTTCCAGGAGAAAGGTTTCAAATGGACTGGCAGGAAAAAAAGAGCTGTATATTTTCTCCACTTTCTCTTTGACTACATTATGATCGTGTGTAGTCAATCCGGCAGTAAGATAACCTTTATGTCTCCTAGGGATACGAAATATCTGGGGTTCAATGGCCTCCCTTGGAGTTAACTGATGGAAATCGTCTACTATACCTGAGATGGTGAGTACTTCATTTTCCAGCACGATTTGTTTGCCCACGGCATCATCAATGCTTTCGAAGCCCATCCACTGTGCACCATAGGCATTCATTAAAATCCTTTGCCGGTCGATATCGGCATAACCGGTAAAATCTTCCCCGGCAAGAATCTTTATGCCATATACCTTAAAGAAGTTTTCGTCGGTGTCGGTTATTCTGTAGTTTTTACCTGAGGTGTAATCCTGCCCGTACTGGTAAACGCCGCCACGATTATACATATTGGGCTTGCCGGGTATGATAGACGAATAGGCTACCCCTGTAAGCTCAGGAATTTGCGATAATTCCTTTTTCATAGCCTGAAACTTGCTTAGAGCAACCGAATCCTGGAGTAAAGGGGCATTCATAACCATCATATTTTCGAGTCTAAACCCGGGCGATTGGCCGGAGATAAGGGCATATTGCCGGAAAATGGTAATGGTGCCCGCTATAAGTCCGATGGCAATGACAAACTGTATGGTAAGCAGCACTTTGCGCATGGTTCTTTTACCCCTGACGGAGTTGGTTGCTCCCTTTAGCATTTCGGTCAGTCGCGAAGAAGGAATTCCGGTTACCGAATACACCCCTGCCGAGAAAGTGCCTACAATAAAGGCAAAGATGAGTAGATAGTAAACCCACCGTTGGTTCCACACCGGAGTGCTGGCGGGCAGATCAGTGAAATTAAAAAATGCCGGTGATATGCTCTCAAACAACAGCAGGGCCACGAAAATGGCAAAGAGGTTTATGACTGCCGATTCGGTGAGTAGTTGAACCAACAGCTGCCATCGGGATGCTCCGTTGACTTTTCTGATGGTTATCTCTCTCAACCTTCTGATGGAGGTAATGGTAGAAAGATTAAAGAAATTTACCCAGGCGATGATCAGTATGAACCAGGCGATGATTTTAAGATAGCTTATGGAAGCGGCATTGCCATTTAGTTCCAGCTCATGCATCAGATGCGAATGCAGATGAATATCCTCCAGGGGTTGTAACTCAAAACCCATTTTAAGCTTGCCCGCCTGCAATGCTTCTCCGTATTCTTTTTCTACATATTGTGCCGTTTTTTGATAGATGCTATCCGGAAGGGCATTCTCGCTCAGTTTTATGTAGTTGTAAAACCCGCTGTAGATATAGCCTTGCTGAAACAGGTTGGGATTGCGCTGTTTCCAGGTTTCCATAGACATGAGTATATCTGCCTTGAAGTGGCTGTTGGCCGGGATGTCTTCAAACACCGACACGACTTCGTAAAGATCCCTGTTGTTGTGATAGAAGGTTTTGCCTATGGCCGCTTCGTTGCCGAAATATTTCCGGGCTGCTGATTGGGATAAGGCTGCTGTTGCCGGCCTGTCGAGCACATTAATTTTTTCTCCCTCCACGATATTGATTCCCAACAAGGTAAGCAGGTCGGTTTCGGCATAAAAGGCGCGTGTTTCCTCAAAAAAACGATCCTCATGTGAGTAAACGCCTTCTTGCCTGAAGGCCTGTCCCTGCATTTCAATGCCGGGAATGTTTTCTTTCATGGCCTTACCAATGATGGGCGTTGCAGAAGCAAACTCCACTCTGTCGCCCCCTTCTTCCGACCATCGGGAGTATTGTATGCGGTAAATGTTTTCACTGTCGGGCTGATAGGTGTCGAAGCTCTCGTGAAACTTTACATAATGCGTGATCATTAAACAGGCGGCCAGTCCAATGGCCAGTCCGGTTATGTTAATGGCATAATAGCCCCCTTTGTTCCTTAGATTGCGAAAGGCCAATCCTACGTTATATTTTACCATTGGAATTTTGCTTTTTTTAGCAATAGAGCACATAAATATTATGCCAAAACACATAATATATTATAATGTAGGATTTTAATAAATTATACCTGAGGGGTAAAGTGACTGATAATGAACATCTGGTGTTCGGGAGAGGACAGTCGGATAAGGATTAGAGTCGGGTGTACACAGCCTTGGGCGTATAGAGTGTATTTATGAGATGTTCAGGCCCAGAAGATACATCATTATCAGGCAGGTAACCATAGCCAGGCCAAGACTAAGCAGGGAAAATATTTACTTAAGGATAAATTAAGTGAAATATTGACAAAATTGACTATAAAATAAGATATGGATTATATTGTAGGTAGTAGCTATTCTGTGCGGAAGGATTTTCACATGCGTTTTATTTCAATACTTTAAATCTTCAGCAGCCTGTTCTGCATATTCTATTTCCATATGTCATCAAGCGATATTTTTACAGTCTTCCCTTCTTTCACCTGTTGTCTGCTTTTATTGATCTTGTCAACAAACTCCTGATCATACAGACTCTCTTCTGCAGCTTTAAATTCAATATTTAATGCGTTCAGAAAAGCTACTATTACATCCATCTCTTTCTTGTTGGCTGGTTTTACCAGAATTATATCATCTGTTTTCATTGCATTTGTAATGATTGTCAAATAGTAATTGGACATTGCTGATAGAAGCAAAGTTAGTTTATTTATGACCCATTTTCAAGTTGAATTCTAAAAGAAGAGATCATTTTTTAACCACAGATTTTGACCCAACCCCCCTTCGGGGACCCTCCCGGTCATCCTGAACAGCGATTCAGGAAGGGAGGGAAGGGTGCAGTGCTGGTTTGTGGCGTCAGGCATTGCCAAAGAAGAGATCATTATTTAACCACAGATTAAATAGATAACACAGATTTTAATTGCACTGCCCCCTTTCCGGCCTTCGATCTTTTCCGGTAACAAGTCGAAGTGAAACGGAGCTTTTTGGGAAGTTTGCAGTTCCGCAAAGCACGAGATAAAGTTCAATGAATAAAATTTAGTTTGCGGGACATTCAAACTTCCAGCGGAGTGAACTTCAGACTTGTCGGAAAATATCGGCAGCCTTGATCTTTTGCTACTTTTCCATTAAGGGAAAAGTAGAAGAAAGATATGAATATGTAGAATCTTTAATCCTGCTCACCCTCTATCATTATTTGCATCTTACGCACCAAAGAGGGGCGTGAGATCCCAGCATGTCACTCCATTCTTTGGTCTGCTTTAAACGGCAGCCTTCCCAGTTTCTCCACCTGCACCGAGGGATATCCGAATTCTTCCACTACCTTGCCTTCAATAAGATACACCCCCTGGCCTGTGAAGGGGAATTGCCTGAGCGAAGGAGGGAAGTGCACCGTGTCAAAAAACTCTCCTTTCTCATCAAAGAAGCAGCCAAAATGCATCCACTCTTTTTTTACCGTATGCACATACTTAATGGTAACGAGATCGCCCAGCATACGAACTTTTCGTCCCAGTTTAACCATCAGTTCCGAGGCATGGGTGTCTCCGCGATAGTTTGTTTTGAGCATATCAAAGCGCGAGAGCGTGAGGGGAAAGCCCAGCAACTCCATTTCGTCGTAGGCATCTTCGAGGGCATTGTGCTGCAGGGGTGGCAGCTGGAAGGTCTTTTCTTCCTGTTCGAAAATAGCGGGTGTTGCTTGTCGCTGCGGTTGTTTTGCCAGCAGGAAATGAGCTTCCCACATCAGCTCCTTCTTGGTTTTGCCGCAAAAACGAAATGCATTGCAACGGATGAGCAACAGCAGCTGTTCTATGCCCGGGGCGGTGCGCTTTATGAAATCCTGAAGACTTTTGTAGAGGCCGTTTTGTTCTCTTTCACGGCATAAGGCTATGGCAAGGCTTGTGTCTAACCCTTTGATGTGTTGCCAGCCCAGGTAAACATCCCGGTTGCGAAGGCTTGTTTTGCTTACGCTGTGGTTGATGCAGGGCAGGTGAATGGTGGCGCCAAAGCGGCGGGCTTCATTTACATATACCCGGGTATTGTAAAATCCACCAAAATTGTTGATTACCGCCACATGAAACTCATCGGGATAATAGGTTTTCAGGAAAAGACTCTGGTAGCTCTCCACGGCATACGAGGCCGAGTGTGCCTTGCAGAATGCATAGCCGGAGAAGGATTCTATCTGTCGCCATACTTCCTCGCTCAGCGCCTGCGGGTGTCCTTTCTGTTTGCAGGATTCAAAATAATTGTCGCGGATACGCTGAAACTCTGTCCTGGAGCGAAACTTGCCCGACATTGCCCTTCGTAGGATGTCGCTGTCGTCGAGTCCCAGTCCGGCAAAATGATGGCTGATCTTGATCACATCTTCCTGGTAAACCATCACACCATAGGTCTCGCCCAGGTGTTGCTCAAAGGTGGGGTGCAGGTATTTAACACTATCGGGGTTGTGAAACCGCTTGATGTATTCGCGCATCATGCCCGATTTGGCCACCCCCGGCCTGATGATGGAACTGGCAGCCACCAGGCGGATGTAATCGTTGCATTTGAGCTTTTTGAGCAACTGGCGCATGGCCGGTGATTCAATATAGAAGCAGCCAATAGCCTCACCATGATACAGCCGTTGGTTTATTTCAGGGTCTTTCTTAAACTTGTCCACCTGATGTACATCAATTTTGATCCCTTTGTTCTGCTGCACCAGTTCTGCCCCTTCCTGTATATGGGCAATGCCCCGCTGACTCAGGATATCGAGCTTTTCAAACCCGATGTCTTCGGCAACATACATATCCCACTGGGTAGAAGGGAAACCCTTAGGGGGGAGGTCGAGAGCCGTGTAGTAGTAGATTGGCTTTTCCGACACCAGCACGCCTCCGGCGTGAATGCTCCGGTGGTTGGGGAAATCCAGGATACGGGCACCGTAGGAGAGAATTTTTTCTACTACGGGGTCTCCTTTGGCCGTGGTGGGGTTTTTTACCAGGGCATCAATCTCATGTTTGGGTAAGCCGTATACCTTACTCATTTCACGAATCACTGAGCGATCGCGAAAGGTGTTAATGGTGCCCAGCAGTGCGGTATGATGGCGGCCGTAGCGTTTGAAGATGTAGTCCTGTATGTGGTCGCGGTCCTGCCAGGAGTAGTCGATGTCGAAATCGGGCGGACTGGTGCGTTGTGGGTTGATGAAACGCTCGAAATAGAGGTCGAGCTCAATGGGGTCGATATCGGTAATGCGCAGGCAGTAGGCTACTATGCTGTTGCCGCCACTGCCACGGCCTACATGGTACATGCCTCTGGACATAGAGTAGCGGATGATATCCCAGGTGATGAGGAAATACGATGAGAAGCCCAGTTTGTCGATCACCTCGAGTTCTTTTTGCATACGCTTGATGGCCTCTTTGTTGTTGCGGCCGTAGCGGTATTCGAGTCCTTCGAGAGCCAGTTTGCTCAGGAGCAGGCGGTCGTTGTAGCGGTCGGAGGTGAATACTTTTTTGTTTTTCGGAGCCTTGAAATCAAAATCGAAGCTGCACTGATCCAGCAGCTTTGCGGAATTGTGCAGCAGGGTAGGGCAGTCGCGGTAGAGCTTTTGCAGGGTGTCGGGACTATGGAGTACGCTATTTGGAGATGCCTGCATCTGCACTGTAAGCTGGCTGAGCAGTATGTTGTGATCGATGGCACGCAGATGGGTGTGCAGGGCATGATCATCGGGGTGGGTATAACATGATGAAGATTGGGCCACCAGTTTATGCGGGTAATCCTGAAAGAGTTTGTAGATGGTCTGGCTTACCTGTGCAGGTTCAATACCCAGGAACTCATGTTCGGCCAGCATGCCCGGGTCTTTGGTGCCCGGAGGATAGAGTACAAACACATGCTCAAAAGGTGGAGCCTGGTCAGGTAGGGGTTTTTGAGCCAGGTTGTATTCGGAAAGGAACTGGTTTATTTCGCGCAGACCTTCGTGACTTCGTGCAATACAGGTGTACAGCAGCTGGTCGCCGTTTCGCGCCTGCATACCTACCACTGGTTTGATGGTGTGTTTGATGCATGCTTTTACAAAATCAAACACTGCACTGGTGTTGTTGATGTCGGTAAGCACAAGGGTTTCTATTCCCCGGGCAGCGGCGTTTTCCACCAATGCCTCGGGCGAGAGGGTGCCATATAAGAGGCTGTAAAATGTGTGAGCAGTATGCACGGAAGTTGGTTTGATGGTTTTACGATCATTAATTGTGATTGTAAAATACCTAAAACAATCAAATTCCCCAATTAAAACAGAGCGTATATTAGCAATATCCCGCTGCCCTGGTATCAGAGTACGTTCTGCTTCTTGTCAAGAAAATTCTTTACCTCTTCTTTAGATAACGAAAGGTCTGTTGCAATTTCATCGATGTTAAATCCCCTCTTATACATCTTCTGAACGGCAAGGATTAATTTTTGTCTGGCTATCTCTTCTCGTTTTATGGATTCCTCTTTCTGCTTGCGCTCTTCTTCCAATTGAGGCTTGTATTGATTTTCGGCTTTAATATAACCTTCCTGTTCGGCTGTATCGAGAGAATTTTTAAGATCACGATAGTATTTCAGGCTATCTTCATAATCCTGACGTTCCTTTTTGCTTAGGTTATGATATTCAGCAATCCTAAATACTTTTTGAAAAATCTTGTCTTTTATTTTTTCGGGTATACGATCAAATTTTTCCATATGCTTAAGCACATACAACCATTTGTCAAGATGAGTTTCCAGTTCGTCAAGTCGTTTGTTGAAATTGGGAAATTGGACAAAGATGTAAGTCAACTTATCATAAAAAACTTTGCATGATTGTCTGTCGATAAGCTGAACATGATTGAGTATAGGTTTTTCTTTTTCCGTATCATTAAAACTGAAATCCAACAGGGCTATAGCAAATACAGCTTTCAACTCATAATTCCAGCTTTTGCCTTTTAGTGCCTGTTCCTGAATGGGAAAGGTAGAGTAAAACAGGGTACGGTCTTTGAAATAACTTTGTTTTGCTTTCTGCATTTCAACGATAAATTTCTCCCCTTTTTCGTTTTCGCAATAAAGATCAAATACCACGTTGCGATCAATATCACTTATCCCCAAACGATCCGTTTTTTTATAAGTAAGATTATCAATCACCAAATTCTGGTCGCGCAGGAGTTCGTTAAGAAAATCGACCAACAGGTCTTTGTTGGGTTCTTCTCCGAATATTTTCTTGAAACCAAAATCAGTAAAAGGGTTGATGAAAATGCTTTTACCTTCATCCATATGCCTTATTGTAATGCTGTCTTTCATTGCCTTAGCTGTTTAAGCAAAGATACAAAGATTTGCTTAAATCTTTCTACCTCATCTCAGCCTCAACCTCAGCCTCAGCCTCAACCTCAACCTCAACCTCAACCTCAACCTCAACCTCAACCTCAACCTCAACCTCAACCTCAACCTCAACCTCGACCTCAACCTCAACCTCGACCTCGACCTCGACCTCAACATTAGGTTTTCATCCTCCTTTAAACTACCTTTGCATCCCTAATTTTATACCATTATTATTTTGAAAACGTTCTCTGATTTAGGTGTTTCCGGGTCTTTTATACAGGCTTTACACGAACTAAATATTAAAAAGCCTACTGAAATCCAGTTAAAGGCCATTCCATTCTTAATGGAAACCGGTACTGATTTTATTGGTCAGGCACAAACCGGAACCGGAAAGACCGCTGCCTTTGGCTTGCCCATTTTGCATGCCATGAATCCCGAAAAAAATATTCCCCAGGCCTTAATTCTTTCTCCCACCCGCGAGCTTTGCCAGCAAATAGCCCGGCAGCTCTTTAAATTTACCCGCTTTTCTGACCAGAAGGTTTTTGTAGAGGCGGTATACGGTGGAGCCAAAATAGATGATCAGATCAAAAACCTGCGACGCCCTACACATGTTGTAGTAGCTACTCCGGGGCGTTTGATCGACCTACTCGAACGCAAGGCCATTGATCTTTCGGCCATCAAAATCGTGGTGCTCGACGAAGCCGACGAGATGCTCAGCATGGGATTCAGAAAAGAACTGGACACCATTCTCGATATTACCATTGGCAAACGTCATGTGTGGTTGTTCTCGGCTACCATGCCCAATGAAATACAATCCATCATACAAAATTACATGTCCCCCGATGCCATGAGGGTGCAGGTGAATAAGCATGATGTCATCAACCGCGATATAGAGCATAAATATGTGATGTGCCGAAAGGATGAGAAATCCGATATGCTGTTTCACTTCCTTAAATCGCAGGGACATAACCGGGGATTGATATTCTGCAAAACAAAAGTGGCTGCAAAGAAACTTGCCGAAGAACTCATTGATGGCCGGTATAATGCAGAGTCCCTGCATGGTGATCTGATGCAAAAGGAGCGCGATAAGGTGATGCGGGCCTTTAAAAACAAGAAGTTACAGATTCTCGTTGCCACTGATCTTGCTGCCCGTGGACTTGATGTAGACGAACTTGCTTACGTGGTGCATTACCATCTTCCCGAGAAAACTGAGTACTACACCCATCGCAGCGGGCGCACCGCCCGTGCCGGTCGCAAAGGGTTCTCGCTGAGCATCATCAGTCAGGCCGAACGTCCTGAACTGCGAAACATTGAGCAGGAATTGGGCATCAACATCAAGGAAGTACATTGATAAAACAGAATAGTATGATTGAGCAACAAAGTAACGATCCCCTGCACGGTCTTACCTTAAAATATATCGTAGAATACCTGGTTGACCATTATGGCTGGAAAGAACTGGCCAGCGAGATACGCATTAACTGCTTTGCTAAAAACCCTACTGTGAAGTCCAGCCTTACCTTCCTGCGAAAAACACCCTGGGCCCGCAAAAAGGTTGAAGATTTGTACCTTTACACGGTGGCCAGGAAAACTAACAACTAAGAACTAAAAGCTAAGAACTAAGAACTAAAAGTGAATAGTGAAAAGTGAAGAGAAGACTTTCCATTCCCGAAAAAACCGGAACAACAAACAAGGAACAACAAACAAGGAACAACAAACAATAAAAGAATAATGAAATTCCCCGATTACCACTTTATTCCTGCCTTGACGCACAACCTTGAACAGCAGGGATTTAAGAGACCTACAGACATACAGTTTAAATCCATTCCCCCGATTTTGCGGGGAGAAGATGTGCTGGCCATAGCACAAACCGGTACCGGCAAAACAGCTGCCTTTGGTATACCCGTTATACAGCTTTTGAGTACCCGTAAGGTTGTGGAGAAGGAATACGGAATTCGTTGTCTGATCATGGTGCCAACTCACGAACTGGCCATTCAGGTGGCAGGAGTAATGGGAAGCCTGATGAAAGGTACCGGCCTGAGTGTATTGGGATTGTTTGGCGGGGTGGAGCAAGACCCTCAGATCCATACCCTGAAAAAAGGTGTGGATGTATTGGTTGCTACGCCCGGGCGTATGTTTGATCTGGCCAGCCAGGGTTTCCTGGTGCTGAACCGTGTGGAGATACTCATTCTGGACGAAGCCGATCATATGCTTGAGCTGGGGTTTATCAACGATATGCGCCAGTTGATTACCCGCCTGCCCCAAAGAAGACAAACGCTGTTCTTTTCAGCTACCATCAACGAGCACATCAAAAAACTGGCCTATGAGTTGGTTCGCAATGCCGTGCGGATACAAATATCTCCCAAAGATCCCGTTTCTAAGAATATTGATCATGCCGTGGGTTTTGTGGAGATGGACGATAAGCGTTTTTTTCTTGAACGGTTTATCAACGAAAATCCTGATAGTAAGATACTGGTATTTGTTCGCACCCGTGTTAGAGCCGAGCGGGTATCTAAAGCGCTGGAAAGAGTGGGTATCTCAAGCCAGACCATTCACGGGGAGAAATTGCAGGATGAGCGCTCGCAGGTGATGAAGAATTTTAAGACAGGAACCAACAGGATATTGATCGCTACCGATGTCAGTGCACGAGGTATAGATATTCCCAATGTTGAATTTGTAATCAATTATGATCTTCCTGATGTGGCTGAGAACTATGTTCACCGCGTAGGACGTACAGGCAGAGGTGTGCAACGTGGTATTGCCATTTCTTTTTGCAGTCCGCAGGAAAAAGAATTGCTTGACGAAATTGAGGGTTACCTGGATAAGCCTATCACCATTATGGGAATCAGTCGCGTAGATTATGAAGCCACCATCGATTTTTCTGATGCTGCTGAACATGATTGGAAATCGCTGTTAAAAGAGCATCATAGTGATCTGTCATCCATCAAGGGCAAGCCCTTCAAGAAGAGAAAAAAATAACCCATCAGGTGTTTTTTATTTAACAGTTGTTATACCTTTTGTTCATTTCACTGCTTTTTTGGTGGCCTGTGCTATAATTATCTTTATTTTTGCAGGCTTGGTAAAGATATGTTTACCGGCTAACTAAAAGTTTTTGTTATTGATCCTGAAATAATGTAATTACTATGTGCGGAATAGTCTGTGTTTTCGATATAAAAACCAAGCATGAAGATCTAAGGGTTCAAATCCTTGAAATGTCAAAAAAGGTTCGCCATCGTGGACCCGACTGGAGTGGTGTGTACAGCTGTGGCAATGCCATCCTGGCACATGAACGCCTGTCTATCGTCGATCCACAATCGGGAGGACAACCCCTTAAGAGCAAGGATGGCAAACTTATTCTTTCGGTAAACGGCGAGATTTATAATCACCTGGAAATCCGTCAACGTCTGGCAGACAGCTATGAGTTTCTCACCAATTCTGATTGTGAAGTGATTCTTGCTTTATATAAGGAAAAAGGACCTGCCTTTATTGAAGAGATGAACGGAATCTTCGGCTTTGCCTTGTACGATGTTGAGAAAAACACTTATCTGGTAGCTCGTGATCATATTGGAATCATCCCCTTATATATTGGTTGGGATCAGTATGGACAGTTTTACGTAAGCTCTGAGCTTAAAGCCCTTGAAGGCCAATGTACGCGGATTCGTGAGTTTCCTCCCGGACATTATCTGACCAATGAATTTGCCGAACCCAAACCATGGTACACCCGCGATTGGATGGCCTATGAAAACGTAAAAGATAACCCCACTTCTATTGACCAACTGCGTCAGGCTCTGGAAGAGGCTGTTCACCGGCAACTCATGTCGGATGTACCCTATGGTGTTTTGCTTTCGGGTGGTCTGGACTCATCTGTTATCTCTGCCATTGCCAAGAAATATTCTGCACGTCGCGTGGAATCAGGAGATACCCAGGCGGCCTGGTGGCCTCAATTGCATTCTTTTGTAATAGGTATTGAAGGTTCACCTGATCTTGTGGCAGCCAAAAAGGTGGCCCTGCATATTGGTTCGGTGCATCACGAAGTTAAATACACCATACAGGAGGGGCTCGATGCCATCCGTGATGTTATTTACCATCTGGAGACATACGATGTTACTACCGTAAGAGCTTCTACCCCGATGTACCTCATGGCAAGGGTGATAAAATCCATGGGGATTAAAATGGTGCTTACCGGTGAAGGAGCTGATGAAATTTTTGGTGGTTATCTTTATTTTCATAAAGCCCCAGATGCCAAATCCTTGCATGAGGAGACCCTGCGAAAGATCAGCAAACTACACCTATACGATTGCCTGAGAGCCAATAAATCGTTGGCAGCATGGGGCGTAGAAGGAAGAGTTCCGTTTTTGGATAAGGAGTTTATTGACGTGGCGATGCGTATCAATCCTGAAGATAAAATGTCGAAGAACGGACGCATGGAGAAGTGGCTTCTTCGGAAAGCTTTTGAAGAATACCTTCCCGGGAGTGTGGTATGGAGACAAAAAGAACAGTTCTCAGATGGTGTTGGATATGGATGGATTGACACCCTCAAGCAAACCGCCAGCGAACGTGTAAGCGATGATCAGATGAAAAATGCTGCCTTCCGTTTTCCTGTAAACACGCCTATGTCAAAAGAAGAATACATGTATCGCGAAATATTTGCTGAGCATTTCCCCTCACAGGAAGCCGCTGCATGTGTTCCTTCAGTACCCTCTATTGCTTGTAGTACCGCTGAAGCTTTGGCCTGGGACGAAAGCTTCCGCAATAATGCCGATCCTTCGGGTAGAGCCGTTGCCGGTGTACACACCCATACCAATGCCAAACTCTAAAGATTTATGTTCCTTTGTTTATTCCAGGGAGCTAAAATATTGACGAGATCAGCCGCGCAGAAGCCACAATGGTCATGATGATTACTAACCACCGGAAAGGCTTTTCAGGGATAAGTTGCACTACCCTTATTCCAAGAAGACCTCCGGCCACTATAACGGGTAGCATCATCAGGTTTAGAGTAAACGATGGTATCGTGATGGTTTCCCATACAAAAATGTGAAAAGGAATCTTGAACAGGTTGATGATTAAAAAGAACCAGGCACCGGTACCTATTAAAACATTTTTGGGTAGCTGCATGGCAAGCAGGTAAAGACTCATAATAGGTCCTGCCGCATTGCCAATCATGGTGCTGAAGCCTCCGCCTATTCCAAACAAACCTCCCCACCACCAGTTGCCTTTCAGAGGTTTTATATCTTTTATACTCTCACGAAAGATCATAATGGGAATGCCTCCAAGAATGAAAACCGCCATGATGGCCTTAAAGGTATTGTCATTGATCATTTCACCTACTCCCATGGCTATGATAACTCCCAATGCAGCGAAGGGAAACAATTTCCATAAATGCATCCAGCTTGCATGACGATTATAGTATAGTACCGCTATTACATCGGCCATCGAAAGCATGGGCAACAGCAGACCTGCCGATATTTTACCTCCAAAAGCACTTGCCAGCACCGGAGCTACCAGGGTGCCCAGGCCAAATACACCTGTCTTGGCCATACCGGTAAAAAATGCCGAAACAATCAACACCATCCACAGTGTAGAATCCATTTGATCTATTGTTATCATAAGCCTGATAATACGTGATTATTCTTGTAGCGTTTCTTAAATAACGTTTTTTGGGTTTCTTAAGAATAGCACTAATTCTTTTTTATATATAGTAATTGATGTAGAGTGGGAGTATAATCTGAAGCATTCTATAAATTCCTGCTTATTTTTTTGGATTATAAACAATTTTAACTTGTTTTGTTTATGTATGGAGATACTATGTTGGGCATTATGGGGCGTATTTTTTCCTAAATAGGCGAAGTGATTTACGAAGAAATAGAACTCTAGCCTAAAATTAGGTTCCGATAGTATTTGCTTGGTCCTTGTAAAAGAAACTCCCTTTCAACACGCATGCCTTTTGGGCACCAAGGCGGCTGAAAGGGAGTACATTGAAGCATTATTCAGGGAAAGATTCATTCCCTATCGTTTTTATGCTACTGAATTTATACTGGTGATTAACATTCTGTTCTATTAAAAACTTTCGTAATGGCTGTCGTTTGTAGAATCCATGTTAAGATGGAGTCCGTTTGTTGGAGCTGATTTCATTGCTGGCTTAGATGCTTTATTAATGTTGCCAATGGATCGTGCAGGAGGTTTAGACAGTGTGCTTGTGGTATTTTTTCTTGCTCCTGATCGTGCAGAGCGCTCGTCAAGTTTGAAATAAGAAACCATTTCGAGCAGTTGATCTGCCTGGCTGGCCAGCTCTTCACTTGAAGTAGCCATTTCTTCCGATGCCGCCGCATTCTGTTGTGTAATCTGGTTGAGCTGTTGAATAGCTGAATTGACCTGATCAGCACCAGAATTTTGTTCTACGCTGGCTGCGGCGATCTCCTGAACCAGACGGGCTGTTTTTTGGATCTCGGGCACTATAGCTGCCAGTTTTACGCCTGCTTCTTCTGATATGCTTACACCAAATTTTGACAGTTTATCGATTTCTGCTGCTGCCACCTGCGAACGTTCGGCCAGTTTTCTCACTTCTGCGGCTACCACGGCAAAACCCTTACCATGTTCGCCAGCGCGGGCTGCTTCTACAGCGGCATTAAGGGCAAGTATATTGGTTTGACGTGAGATCTCACCAATGATTGATATTTTTTCGGCAATGTCTCGCATGGCACCAACGGCCTGCTCAGAGGCCTTACTACTGTCGGTAATACCCGATTCTGCCTGGCGGGCTATAATTTCTGTTTGCCTTGCATTTTCTGTGTTTTGCTGGATATTGGCCGCCATTTCTTCCATTGAGGAGCTTACTTCTTCAGCACTGGAAGCTTGCTCAGTACCTCCCTGGCTCATCTCCTGGGCGGTTGATGACATTTGTTGGCTTGCCGAGGCAATGTTGTCGGAGCCATTGATTACCGAAGCAATTACCTCTTTCAATTTGTTCATCATATTATGTAGAGA